>NZ_JBFWIJ010000008.1:0-108543 GCF_050256055.1 Sphaerochaeta sp.
GGTCCCCTGCACAGCAAAGGACCTCTTGGATGAATAAAAATCTTCAGCTTATGGTTTGACTGCCTTGAAATGGATCAACCCTTCCAAGACTCCTTCGGAAGCCGGTTTGGTTGCAAAGAAACGGTTCTTGGTTCGTTTCAAGGCATCCAATGCCGGTTCGTGGTTGGCCACGATGACCGATTTGAACGGTTTGGCGAACATGTCACGGTCGTTTCCGGAGTCACCGCAGGTGACGATGTTTCCCACCTCGAGCCCCCACTTCCATGCGAGGTACTGGATGGCATCCCCTTTACCGGCACGGTAGGGCAGGATATCCAGATATGTATCATGGGAAAGTATCAGGTGGTGCATGCCGGTATGGTTTCCCAAGGCCTGTTTTACCTGTTCCATGATCGTCTGGATATTGGCAGGGTCGGTGATCGTGTAGCTGATCTTATACGTGCGTTGGGTTCCTTCCTCGGTTTGCAGGACCAATGCGGGGATGTCATGGAGGGCTTGCTTGATCGCCTCGCGCTTCCAGCGTCTTCGGATGTAATTCGACCAGCCCTTATCGGGCACGTCGTCTGTTCCATAATGAACTTCACTTCCCACTGCAGTGATGAGAATGTCAGGGTGGGGGAAAGGATACTGGGAGAGAATCTCATGGGCTGAATCCAGGCTTCTTCCGGTGGCTATGGCGAATCCCAGGTGTGCCTGGTTGGTTTTGAGGACGTCGGCCAGTTTTCGGGCCGCCTGCATGTCTCCGGTCAACGTGTTGTCGATATCACAGACAACCAGGTGCTCGATGTTTGCCATACGCTTGGCAAGGGCGGGAAGGTCTTGCTTCATCGTCTTGATCGTTCCCAGTTGTTCGAGATAGGTATCGACATGGGTTTCCCAGTTGTAGACCTGACGGATCCGCTCGACTCCGTTGTGCGACAGCTGCTGCCACTTCTGTGTATCGGTCAGCAGTTCATAGATGGTGTCTCCGATCGCCTGATGATCAGCGATATCCACCAAGACACCGCTTTCGCAATTCTCAAAGATATCCTTGACTCCGCCTTTGTCAGTGCCGATGAAGGGGAGTCCGACCGCCGAAGCCTCGATGAAGGTGAGTCCAAAGTTCTCCAATGCGGCGGTGCTCACGAAGACACCGCGTTTCATGGCTGCAAGGCGATAGATCTCAGGAACATCACGCCCAGGGTTATGATGCTTGGGTATAGCCATTTTCCCATACAGGTCGTAGCGGTCCATCAGAAGCAGCATGTCTGTGAGGACCTGCCGCTCGCCTTCTTCCATGCTGCTGATATCGTCCCTGATGCCCGCGACGATGACCAGATTCGCGATAGCCTGCAGGTCCTTGCTTTTCCCATAGATTTCAATCAGCAAATCAATGTTCTTTCTTGCGTCCGGACGGCAAAGGGCGAGAATGAAAGGTTTGTCCATATTGGTGAGGAAGCGTTGGAGTTCCCGTACCATCGTGTACTGGGCATGCTTCATCTCTTCGGTGATGGATGGGTCCTGGATTTCATAGTGGTAATACGGGAAAAATGTTTCCAGGTCGAGGCCGGGCGGAATGACTTTCATCTTTTCCGCTTCCCGTGATGCATAGGGTGCATAGAGGGTGTCCTTTTCGTAATGCGTGCTGGTGATGACCAGATTTGCATGACGCATGGTACGCTCTTCCTGCTTGATCCTGGTATGGATGTGATAATACTGGTCGAGTTTTTCCTCGCTCACCTGTTGTGATCTCAGGTATTCCAGTTTATTTCTCCCCAAGGAGTGGCCGGTGAAGACAAGGGGTGTCTGGAAGTAGGTCTCCACCTCGGTTGCCACATAGCCTGCATCAGCGTAATGGGCATGGATGATGTCCGGTCCTTTCTTTTGGGTTCTGAAGAAGGAGATCAGGTTGTCGACATACTCGTCCAGATAGGGCCAGAGCAATTCCTTTCGCAGGTATTTGGTCCCGCCGCAGTTCAACCGCACGATCCGGGCGTGTTCACCAAGTTTTTCGATGCTTTTACTGTATCCTGCATCATAGCGGACATCCTTGATAAGGCGGGTGAAGAGATCGACCTCAACATCCTCACGTTTTGAGAGTTCCTTGACGAGGTCTACGACGTACCGGGTTTGTCCACCGGTATCGGCGTCACGACCCATTTCAATATCCTCTTTGCGTACAAGTCCGTGTAAGTTGATTATTGCTATATACATAGTAACCTCTTAAGGAATTTTCCCATATATGGAGAGCCGTGTCAAACGATGAACAAAAACAGGCTGCCAATCCTGACAGCCTGTTTGATAATTATTTGTTTGTAAATGGTTTAGAGATCGAGTGTCTCGAATTTATCCTTGATATTGGTCAGGTTGACCAGGGTCAAGGCGACGGCCAGGTCGGTCTGCCCGTTTTCCAGTGCTTCCACCAGATACCGATATTCGTTGACTTTCTTACGTTGTTCGTTGAAGGTTTCCGGCAGCCGGTCCATTGCCGCATACAGCTGCGGGGCAAGGTTCTCGTAGATGCTGCTGAGAATGATGTTATCGTTCGACTTGATCAAGGCGGCGTGGAAATCGAATTCTGTGGCCTTGAACTGCTTGATGGCGTCCATGTCTTTTCCTGATTCCAGGGTCGGCAGCAGTTGTTCCATCTTGGTACATGCGCGATCGAGGGAGCGGACGATCAACATTCGGTTCTGGTCACGGGAAAGTTCCCTGGTCGCCGATACCTCGATGGTGGTGCGCACCTGCATCAAGTCGGTGAGCAGTTTTTTGTCAGGCGCCTGCTTGCTGATCATTGAGTGGGAGAGCGATTCCACGAATTGATCGAGGCTGTTGCTCTGTACGATGGCTTTCTTGCCTTGCTTTACCTTGATCAAACCTTTGGCCTCAAGGTTCTTGAACGCTTCACGGACACTACGGCTGGAAGCGTTGAAGCGGTCGGCCAAATCGTGTTGGCTGGGAAGGTTCTCTCCAGCCTTGTATATCTTGGCGAGGATCTCTTCTTCCAATTTCTGGGCAATCACGCTTGATTTGGTTTCGGAACCTGATATCGTAGCACTGTTCATCATCATGTTCATCCTTGTTGGCGTCTTTTGCAAGGCACCGTATCACTGGGCAGTACGATTTTGTACTACCATATATGTATATACGGCATTTTTGTAAGAAAAGCAATGGTATATCTTAAGAATATGTTATAAGTATGTGTAAAGGGACTTTTCTTGATTTCTTAAAATAAGTATTGAAAATATAGTATTTTATATACTACTGATATGTTTTTATTGAATTAATCGATACCGTAACATCTCTGTAAACTTCTTCCATGGTGACATAGGAAGTGGTGAGAACTGCTTATGTTATAGGTAATTCTTGGAAAAATGGCTTAGAAAAGAGGTGAAAATGCATGAAATTGGAAAATGATGACATAAGCAAAAATAATAATAAAACAATATAAATGAATAAGTTAACAATATGAAATGCATGTAATTGTATAGTTTGTACGGTAAAACAAGGAATGTATTGACATAAGTTTTTCTCTGGATGTATAGTAGAAAAGAGCAGAACGGAAGAGCACTTGCACGCTTTTCCGGGAGGGAACGACCGATACATGAAACGACACAGCCTGAGTATCCTGTTGCTGGTGCTTTCTCTGAGTGCATATGCAGGTCAGATCAATCCGGCACAGGTGACCATATCACTTACTACCAGGGTACCGGAGTATCTGGTGCATGGATTTCTCACTGGTGGTGAGGAATCCCCTACCATTATGGCAACAGCGGACGTTGAGGATGCATTCAATCCTGATGGAGCCAAGCTGACCTATGCGATCCAGACCAATGTTTCCATCCCCTTGGAAGTTACCGCTACGGTGAGCCCGTTCACCCGCAAGCTGCCGATCGAAGGTGGGCAGGTGGGGATAGATTCAGTGTTGGTCAACGATACTGCTGCAGAAGTGCTCAACCAGGGCAATGGTACCTATAAGCTGCTGTATTTCACTCCTCCCAACTCAGGGATGGGATTGTATTCCTATACCTTGACGGTCAAAGCCAACCAGGATGAGGTGTCGAATGCTTCAAGCGGTTATTATGAATCCACCGTCTCCATAGGGATTGCACCGGTCAACTAAACCACACGCTTCCCTGCAAAAAAGGGCCTGAAAAGGCCCTTTTGCTGTCTCTTGATATGACAGATGTTTGAAAAACAGCACATGCTTGTATCAGTATTTCTTACTGAACTGATTCTCATTAAGGAAGCAACACTATAAGATAGGCAAACATGTGTAACAAGTTGAAATCTATATAAATATAAATAATAGAAAGAATTGAAATATTGTTGTTGTATGTATAATCTTTATGATTGAAAAAATGAATCTTATTCTTGACATAAGTCCAACTCGATAGTAGTCTATTGGTGTATAAGGGTATTCGTCGAAAAGTTATATACCTCCAAAAGGAGTTGGCTATGAATAAGAAACTGATAGTGTTGGCAATGGTTCTATTGCTTGCTGCGGGTGGGTTGTTTGCTACATATTTTGTAACGGTGCCACCTGATGTTACCGCCTTACTGAAAGCGAATGTAGGTGAGTATCTTGAACATGGATTTACGGTAAACTCGGTTAAATACCAAAGCTCCACTACGATTTTGGATGCTTTTGATACTGCAAATCCTCCGCAATTTGTGTATGGGTATCGAACCAATGCTCAAGGAAATTTTGAATTCAGAATGACGGTCGGGGACTTTTTGAATACAAACGGCGTGAATAAAGTTAGGATTGCTTCAGTCGAAAAGGGAGGCACTCCTATAAGTCCGGTTTCCGGGCAGACTTATTATCTACTATTTTCAGAAGCCAACGCTAGTAGTCTTGGTACCGTCCAACATAGTGGAGAAGATACGTTTACCATTATTCCTGCGACAAGTACCGGATCAGACCATCTTGGAGCGAGCATCGGTCCGTTGGAGTACATATCTGAAAATACCGTCGCCGGTTCCTATACTGCAACAATTACCATCGGCATTTCCGCTTCCTGACAACTACCTCTGGTGTTGAGAGTTTGGGCTGTGCAGGCAACTGCACAGCTTTTCTATTCTCTTGCATCCTGTTACGATATACCCAGTGTTTGAATACATGGAGAGCCGTATGAGAAAACTCCTCATCCTGAGTCTGATGTTGTGTTTGTGGTTCCCTCTTTTTGCGGAAGATGCCCCGAAATTTCCTAAAGCGACTGTCTATTTGGTAGGGGTCATTGAACCTAAGGACCTTGAAATATCCATCTATAATGAAGAGGGCGACCAATTGACTGCTGAAGACGCCCAGCTTGTGTTTGATTTCCCGAATCTTGAGGAATGGGAAGTGACCAAATCCCTGTATTTCAAGTATTCGGCGCACCTGACCAAGCAAACGGTCGGAAAGCTCATATTCGAGGTTGCCGATCTTTCTTTGGATGATGCGAACACCTTGCGTACGTCGCTGGAACTCGCCTCGGAAAATCTATTGACCCGTGTAGAGAATGGAAACACGTTCAACACCACATTCCTGGCAGGAAACCAGGAGAATGTCGCCATGGGGAAATTGACGGTACGGGTACAGAAACGCGCCGACGATGTATATACTGCCGGAACCTATGCAGGATCCTTCACTATTAATTATACCGAAGGGAGCTAAACTTTGTAACTTTGTCGATCTGATGTACCGAATCGCACATATATCGCTGAATTAGGGAAATAGTTACAAATTTTTGAAATTAATGTTTTACAGCGCGATAAAAGCATGCCATAATCATGAGTGTCGTTGCTCGAGTCCAGTCCGATGTTTCCAGCGGGTGGGCGCGTACCTTAGGAGAGGAGTCCTGAGGTTCTCAAGGAGGTTGCCGCTACTCGGTTTCGAGTAGCGGTTTTTCTTGGTCCAAGCCCTGCATCGTTTCCAGAATACTACGATGAAACACCCAATGATCGAGCGCTGATGCAACGCTTCCCAACACTGAACTGCGGTCCTTCAATTGGGAACGTACAAGGGGAATCTCAGCCAGTGCATGATGGGCATGTTCACGGTAGAAATCCTGTATCAGCTGCAGATACCGATCATCAAGATTTGCGATACCCCCGCCGAGAATGATTTTCTCGCAACCGGTGACCGCACTGGCTGCGATCAATGCCATAGCCATTGCTTGGCATGCAAGGCTGAGACTCTTGACCACCGCATCATCGTTAAGCTGCTGCAGCTGTTTGACGGACAGGCCTTGGTGTTTCTCGCTGAGCGCCCAACCTGCAGCGATTGTTTCCAGGCACCCGATCCCGCCGCATCGGCACAATCCCGTAGGGGCGATGGGCAGATGACCGAATCGGGTGCGCTCGCAACTGATCGTATTTGCATGCACCCATGCGCTGCTGATATGTTCACCCCAGTTCACATAGAAGAATGTTTTCGTTGTCTCATTTCCGAACCAACGCTCCGCCTGTACCATTGCCTTTACATGATTGACCAATCGGGTTGGCAGTTTGGTATGCATTTCGATGGCTTTCGCCAACGGGACATCCTTCCATCCCCAGTATTCATGATTGAGGATGGTATTCCCGTCCTCACTGATCGTCCCACCGCATGAAACGATGATACCGGCGATCGGAATCGAACTGATGCGGGTCAATTTCATGCAGGTTTTGATCACCAGTTGCCCGAATTCCTTGGCATCGGGTTGCCGCGGGGTGGGAAGCCGTTCGAACCGCAGCAGATTTCCTTTCAGATCCGAAAGAGAGAAGCTGGCCGTCCGTGTTCCCAGATCCACCCCCAGTACCAGGCGGGCATCATGCTTGAGCGCCACCATGGTCGGTCTTCTACCGTTGCGTTGCACCGTCTTGCCTTGTTCCTCCACCAATTGTTCCCCCAGCAGCTGTTCCACGATCTCGCTGGTTGACGGTTTGTTCAAGGCGAGCATGCGTGCAATATCGGAACGGCTGAGGGATGGGTATGCATCCAGTAAGTTCAGCACCCGAAGCCGGTTGACCGTACGGGCGGTGGCAGGTTGGGAAAACTTCATGGATTGAGCATACTGCACGTACCGGTTTTTGTTAAGGAACAATTGCCGATGGCATGAAAAATCAGTATGTTTGCACATATCCCTTTGGAGGTATGTACGTAAGATGGAACAGAAAAAGTTCAAAACTGAAGTATCGGAGCTGCTTCAGCTGATCATCCACTCGCTTTATTCACACAAGGAAATCTTCCTTCGCGAGTTGGTATCAAACTCATCAGATGCTCTGGATAAACTCAAGTATCTCACCCTCACCGATGAAAAGCTCAAGGCCTTGGCCTTCGAGCCGCGAATCGACCTTTCGTTTACTGAGGAAGGTGAGCAGAAGACGCTTACCATCAGTGACAACGGGCTGGGCATGAGTCATGACGACCTGAGTGACAACCTTGGAACCATCGCCTCGAGCGGAACCAAGAAATTCCTTGCATCGCTCACCGATGAGCAGAAGCGGGACAGCAATCTCATCGGCCAGTTCGGTGTCGGTTTCTACAGCGCCTTCATGGTGGCTGGCAAGGTTGAGGTTGTCAGTCGAAAAGCAGGAGAGGAGCAGGCTTGGAAATGGACCAGTACCGGTAAGGGCAGCTATACCCTTGAGGAAGCTGAACGTGACGGACACGGAACCACCATAACCCTGCATCTGAACGAAGAAGGATCCGAGTACGCCAACCGCTGGCAGATTGAGCAATTGATCAAGAAGTACAGCGATCATATTGCCTATCCCATCTTCCTCTCGTATGACCAGACCACCTATGACGACAAGAAGAAGGACAAGGAAGGCAATGCCGAGAAGAAGGTCGAGCACAAGGTGGAGCAGATCAACAGCTCCTCTGCGTTGTGGAGGAGACCCAAGAACGAACTGACCGACGAACAGTACAAGGAATTCTACAAGCAAAGCAGTTATGACACTGAAGATCCTCTTTTCTATGTCCATACCCGTGCGGAAGGAGCCACCGAATATACCACGCTGTTCTATATCCCAGGCAAGGCGCCGTTCGACATGTACTATGCCGATTATCGGCCGGGGGTGAAACTGTATGTGAAACGGGTCTACATCACCGACGATGACAAGGAATTGCTTCCTTCTTATCTTCGTTTCGTACGGGGCGTCATCGACAGTGAGGATCTACCGCTCAACGTCAGTCGTGAGATTCTGCAACAGAATCGGGTGATGAGCACCATCCGCAACGCTTCGGTGAAGAAACTTTTGGGTGAATTCCAGAAGATCAGCGAGCAGAATCCCGAGATGTACGCCAAATTCATCGAACAGTTTAACCGTCCGTTGAAGGAAGGCTTGTATTCCGACTATGCCAATCGTGATGCATTGCTGGAACTGGTTCGCTTCAAATCCTCCACTCAGGACGGGTATGTCAGCCTTGCTTCCTACAAGGAGCGGATGACCGGTGATCAGAAAGCCATCTATTACATCACCGGCGGCAAGGAGAACACCTTGAAAGCAAGTCCCTTGTTGGAAGCCTATCGTAAGAAGGGCTTCGAGGTGTTGATCATGAGCGATGACATCGACGATATCATTGCCGGATCGATCGGTACCTATAAGGAGCTGCCGCTGAAGGCCATCAACAAGAGCGGTGCGGTCGATGATCTGAAGGAAGAGAAGGATAAGGAAAAGGCCAAGGAAGCCAAGGGTCTGATCAAGAAGGTCAAGAAGGCACTTGGCGAGAAGGTCAAGGATGTCGTCGTTTCCTCCCGTCTGGTGGAATCTCCGGCTGTGGTGGTCGTGGATGAGAATGATCCTTCGGTCCAGATGCAACAGATTCTCAAGAGTATGGGGCAGAATGACCTTGAGGAGGTGAAGCCCATCCTGGAGATCAATGTGGAGGACCCAATGGTCAAGAAGATTGAGGCCAGTGAGGATGAGGCCTACATTGCAGACCTTTGCTCGGTCCTGCTCGACCAGGCATTGCTTGCAGAGGGTGTCATGCCCAAGGATCCCGTGGATTTTGCCAAGCGGCTCCACAGTCTGCTTTCCAAATAGCAGGACACACACAACCATACGGTGACGACAAGGCAGGAGGTTTTCCTGCCTTGTCTTTTTCCTGCACGGATGGTAGGGTTTTCTTACTATCTTCTGATAAGGATGTGTGCTCTATGAATCCATTATTCATGACCCTAACCGCTTCTGCTGCGCAATCCTCTTCCTTTTGGACTGTCTTGGTGCAGAAATTCAATGAATGGTCACAGTCGGGACCGCTGTCCTTCGTGCTCCGTCTGGCAACTGGGCTCTTGATCGTTCTCATCGGAAAGCTGTTGATCGTATGGATATCCCGGATCGTGAAACGGTCGCTTTCCCATGCAAAGAAGATCAACGACCTGATGGCTCGGTTCATTCTGCAACTGGTGAATATCGTCGGTTGGATTTTTCTGGCAATCGCCTTCCTCCAGCATATGGGCATCAATATGGGGCCGGTCCTGGCAGGGCTGGGGCTCACCGGAGTGATTCTGGGATTCGCCTTTCAGGAAACATTGGGGAATCTGCTCAGCGGGGTGATGATCGTCATCAATGCTCCGTTTAGGATCGGGGATTACATTGATTCGGGTTCATTCAGTGGAACGGTTACCGATATGGATATGATTTGCGTCATCCTTTCCACACCGGATAACAAACGGATCACCATTTCCAACAAACTTGTCTGGGGGAGTCCCATCGTCAATTATTCCAATGTGGAACGAAGAAGGGTTGAATTGTCGGTAAGTGTGGCCTATGGTTCCGATCTGCAGGTGGTCAAGGAAGTGGTATGGAAAATATTGGGCAGCTATGCTGAGATCCTACCTGATCCGGCGCCGGTGGTGGAGGTGAATAAACTCAATGCATCTTCCATAGACTTCGTGGTGCGCCCTTGGACCAAACCTGCCGATTATTGGAAAGTCTACTGGCGTTTCCAAGAGCAGATTTGCGACAAGCTGGCGGAAGTCGGCATTTCCGTTCCCTTCAACCAGCTAGATGTCCATATGATCAATTCGTAGATGCTGCAGATTTACATTCCCGTTCCAACAAGGTGCACAGCTCTTGGGAATCGGAGAGCAGGAACTTTCCGAGATAGGAATTGCGTTTCCATTCCTTGGTACCAAAGAGCAGGGTAATGACGCTGTCCTTGGTTTCGATCTCCACGGCAATGTTGGTCAGCTTTCCGTTTTCCAAGGTGTCATAGGTCTGTTTCACCCCGAGGAAATCGGAAAAGCCGAATAGGTAAAACGCATCCTTGAGGGTAATGCCCACCAAATGATTGGCATGATCGAAGGTGATCAGGATCCCTTCGTTCAGGTCGTTGATGTACCCCTGCTTCTGGTCGAAGTGGATCTTGCGTTCCTGCATGGCTTCATAGGCTTGCTGCTCAAGCGCCTTGAGCGTCTGCTGATAGTTGTTCGTAGCTTGTTGCTTCTTCTTCTTTCCTACCGTAAAGGCGTAGAAATTGAAGGCGGTGAAGAGAATCAATGCAATCAGCAGGATGTATTGGAAGATGGTTGTTGCACTCATAGCCGACAATACCAAGAGCGGTACGGCTTTGTAAAGAGTGTCTGTTCATGGTACACTTGCGAACGGAGAGCCCAGGTGATAAAGATTCTGATCGTCATACCCTACCAGGAGCTGATGCAAGCCTTCGAACAGGTGATCCAAGGCTACGACCTCAAGGACATCTCGGTCAGTACCACCCATATTTTCGGTACCGACCCCAAGGTCATCGATCCGTTGCATGCAGACATCATTGTAGCCAGAGGTATAACCGCTCATGCGATTAGCGAGTTCAAACCCTCGGTACATGTGGTGCCCATCGCCTTGAGCAGTGCCGACCTGCTCGAGGCGCTTGCACAGGCAAAGAACACCTCCAGAAATTGCAGCATTGGGGTCATTACCAATGAACAGCTGTGCGACCAGGAAGTGATCACCAACTTGGTAGGATGCCCCGTGACGATTTTTCAGGTGACGGACCAGCAGGATGTCCGCATGGGTATCGAGCAACTGAGACGGCAGGGCTGTACCGTATTCGTCGGTGGTTTGACCATGTGTCGGATCTGCGAGGAACAGAATCTGGCTTTCGTGCATGTAAAAACCGGGTATCAGGCGGTGGTGCACGCCGTCAGTGAGGCGGTTGCGGCCGCCCGTTCCCTGCTTCGGGCGCAGACCAGGGGGGATCTTCTGGGGACATTGCTGAACAACGCATCCTATGCACTGGTGGCGACGGACAGCAACGGCCTGATCATTGCAGGCAACCGTCAGGCGGAATTGTTGTTTGGAAGGACGTCCTTGGAGGGGCTTGCCCTGCATGAGGTATATCATACCGAAAACGAAGGTCCTGCAGTCCAGAAGGAAGAGTTGGTTTCCCTCAACGGGCAGCAGTTTCTGGTAACCCAGCAGCCGATCAGCATGGCCATCGAAACCCCTGGTTTTCTGATAACCTTCCAGAATGCAGAGGCGATTCGTCAGACCGAACATAGGATCCGCACCGAATTGAACCGGAAAGGATTGGTGGCTCGTTACAGTTTTGCAGATATCGTTACCCAGAATCCCTATATGCTGGCGTTGGTTGAGAAGGCGAAACGATTCAGCCAGGTTCCCGGGACGGTGCTGTTGCTCGGGGAGACGGGTACCGGAAAGGAATTGTTTGCACAAAGCATCCACAATGCCTCACCCCGGGCGAAGGAACCGTTTGTGGCGATCAACTGTGCGGCGCTTCCCGAGCAATTGTTGGAAAGCGAATTGTTCGGGTACACCGATGGGGCCTTCACCGGTGCAAGCAAGGGGGGAAAGTCCGGTCTGTTCGAGCTCGCCCACAAAGGTACGCTCTTTCTGGATGAGATTGCCGAGATGCCGATCGTGTTGCAGGCGAAGCTGCTGCGTGTACTGCAGGAGCGTGAAGTACGGAGAATCGGGGCCGATATGGTGGTTCCCGTCGATGTGCGGGTGGTCAGTGCTGCGAACAATACCATCATCCAAAAAGTCCAGCAGGGAACATTCCGGCTTGATTTGTTCTATCGGCTCAGCCTTCTGAATCTGCATCTGGTGCCGCTAAGGGAGCGGCTTGAGGATATTGGATTATTATTCAGACATTTCGTGCAACAATACTGCAGGGCGCATGCCCTGCCTCCCATCATGGTGAACGACGCTGCAATCGAGTTGCTCAAACAGTTTTACTGGCCGGGCAATATCCGCGAGCTTCGGAATGCAGCCGAACGGTTGGCGATCCTCCACACAAGTTCGGAAGTGGGGGAGCAGGAAATCCAGATGTTGGACATCGCTTCCACTAGTCTGTATGGGGAACAGCCGGCGCAGCATAAGGCTGTCCGCATCAAGCCAAGAATCACGGATGAGGAGTTGCATCAGCAATTTCTTGCCAGCGGGTTGAGCCGCGAAGCCTTTGCAAAACAGGTTGGTTTGAGCAGGACCACGCTCTGGAGAAAATTCGCACGGTTTGATGCATAATGTTTCAAATAGTTTCATAATGAACATGAAACATAAAAATGAAACATTGAAACAAACTTACCGTGTAGCAATTTTTTTGGAAAACTCTTTGGTATTTTTCTCTATCTAGTTGAAGAGGCATGAGATAACTGTATACAAAAATCTAAGAATTAATTGATTGTATACAATAGAAGAAAAGTTGGCACGCATGTTGCTTTCTTGTTCACTGAGCGTGCACTAGTTGTGTCTCGCACAAATGAAGAGGGAGTCTTTCATGAACAATACACCTGTGCTGGGGATACTGATCGGCGATGGAGCCGGTGTTGGCCCCGAAATCATAGCCAAGCTAGCCGTCAGTTCATTCTTTGAGCAATATTGCAGACCGATCATCATTGGGGATGCGCGCATGCTTGAGCGGGCTTTTTCGGTAATCGGGTCATCCACCAAATTACAATTGATCGATGATGTCGATCAAGCCGATTGGGCCAAAGGACTCCCCGTGTTGGATCAGAAGGATCAGGACCCGAGTGTCGTGGGATTCGGCCAACTGACCATCGAGGCGGGGAAAGCCAATCTGCATGCCCTCAAACTCGGGGTTGAACTCTATCAAGCCAAGAAAATCGAAGGTTTCTGTTTTGCCCCGTTCAACAAAGCGGGTTTGAAGGATGCTGGTTGCGAATATGAAAGCGAGCATCATTACTTGGCCCAATTGTTCAATCACACCGAGCCGTTCGGGGAGATCAACGTGGTGGGAGACTTGTGGACCACACGGACGACCAGCCATATTCCGATTAAGGAAGTCAGTCAGAACCTCACGGTCGATCGCATCCTGCGGGCAGTCCGTCTAGCCGATACATCTCTGAAAAAAAGTGGAATCGCAAAACCCAGACTTGCCTTGGCTGCCTTGAACCCCCATGCCGGCGAGCATGGGCTGTGCGGACGTGAGGAGTTGGATGTCATAGGACCGGCCATCAAGGAAGCGCAAACTATGGGTATTGATGCCAGCGGCCCCTATCCCAGCGACATCACGTTCATCAAAGCTTTCCGCGGTGAGTTCGACGGGGTGGTCACCATGTACCATGACCAAGGACAGATTGCGTTGAAGCTCCGCGGATTCGATGAAGGCATTACCATTGCCGGCGGACTTCCCGCCCCGATTGTGACCTGCGCCCATGGGACGGCCTACGATATCGCAGGAAAGGGTATTGTCAAAACAAGTGCGTTTGAGAATGCTGTAAAAATGGCCGCCCGCATGGCCCTGCATCTACAGCAGCAAGCGTAAGGAGATCGAGATATATGCAGACGAAACGGATAACGAGCAAAATGATCATCCCTGTGGTTACCGCCGTAATCGCAGCGGTGTTCATCTACCTCGGATTGACCAAATATGGCTTCTGGCATGAAATGCGTGGTCCTTTACCAGGCTTTTTTCCCACGATCATCGGATTCACCCTGCTCGGAGTGAGCCTATTGGCCTTCCTGGGGGCCCGCAAGGAAGAAGAGACCCGGTATCCCATCGAGAACTGGTATCCCGCATTGGGTGTGGTGGCCATCATGCTTTCCACCTTGGTAATTGGGATGCTCCCCAGTCTGGCGGTCTTTGTGATTCTCTGGCTCAGGTTCTTTGAGAAGTTCAGTTGGAAAACAACCCTGATCGGGTTTGCCGTCATTATGGCCATTGTGATCGGGGCCTTCGTGTTGTGGCTTGGGGTTCCGTTTCCCAAGGGTTTCATCTACGACCTGATCGCATATTGAGGAGAACCCTATGGAAAATCTACAGATGTTGTTCATGGGCTTCTCAGTAGTCCTTACCTTTCAGAATGTAATGGTGACTTTGCTCGGTGCGGTTCTCGGCTTGATCGTCGGTGCAATGCCGGGTATCGGATCACTTGCCGGCGTGGCCTTGTTGCTTCCGCTTACCTATAAATTCAATCCCACCACCGCTATCATCATGCTCGGGTCGCTGTATTACTCAAATATGTACGGTGGTTCATTCAGTGCAATTCTCCTCAATATCCCCGGTGACTCACCGGCCGTCATGACTGCACTGGATGGATATCCGATGGCAACCAAGAAAAACCGTCCTGGTCAAGCCCTGTTTACGTCCAACATGTCGTCCTTCACCGGTGGCTTGATCGGGATGCTCATTCTTACCTTCATGGGGCCTTGGCTTGCTGATTTCGGCTTGAAGTTCGGCCCGGCGGAAATGACCGCCCTCTTGTTGGTGGCAATGACCTCGATCGGTTGGTTGGTCGGTGAGAGCCCGACGAAGGGTGTGGTGCTTACCTTGGTGGGTATCCTGCTTGCAACCATGGGGATGGATACGCTCACTGGAAGTCCTCGCTATGACTTCGGCAACATGTACCTGCTCGGAGGAATTCCCTTCACGCCGTTTGTCATCGGAGCGGTTGGGTTCAGTCAAGTCCTCAAATTGATGGAAGAGCGCAATAAGGTAGTTGAGGCCAAGCTTGATCAGAAACTGACGATCAAGGGCTCGATGCTGACCCTCCATGATGTGCGGCGTCTGCTTCCCCCTGCAATCAGAAGCGGTGTGATTGGAACCTTCGTGGGAGTACTTCCCGGCGCAGGAGCCACCACCGGAGCATTCCTTGGATATGCCATGCAGAAAGCATTCAAGAGTGAGGAACCACTGGGAACCGGGGCGATCGAAGGGATCGCCAGCTGCGAGGCGGCGAACAATGCTGCTGCAGCCGGGTCCTTCGCTCCCTTGCTGGCCTTGGGAATTCCGGGTTCCGGAACAGGCGCCGTCCTGCTCGGCGGCCTGATGATGTGGGGCCTCAATCCTGGTCCACTGTTGTTCTCCACCAATCCTGATTTCGCCTGGGGCTTGATCGCCAGCCTCTTTCTGGCCAACCTCCTTACCTTGATCATCGCCTTGGGTGTCATTCCGTTCTTGATCAAAATCCTGACCGTACCGGTACGAATGCTGATCCCCATCATCACCGTGGTGTGTGTGGTCGGCGGCTACAGTACATCCAACTCGATGTATGGCGTCATCATCATGTTCCTGTCCGGATTGTTCGGGTATATCCTGGACCGCAACGGGTATGGGGCTCCTCCGATGCTTCTTGCGTTCGTATTGGCTCCGTTGCTTGAATCCAATATGCGCAAGGCCTTCATCATCAGCCACGGTGGTTTGGGAATCTTCTTTGCCTCTCCGATTGCTGCCATTCTGATGCTGGTGTTTTTTCTGATCATCCTCACGCCGGTCATCAAGTTCATATTGAGAAAACTCGGATTGCGAAAAAAAGCTGCTTGAGCAGCGTATGAAAAGGGAATTCCGGGATTCGTCCCGAAAGAATAACAAATAGGAGAAATAGTATGAAAAAAGTTGCTATCTTGCTGACTATGGTTCTTCTGGTAAGCATGGCTGTTTTTGCCAATGGCACGACCGAGGCCACCGGTGCCGCAAAGACCTTCGTTCCGACGAAAAACATTGATTGGTATGTAACCAGTTCCCCAGGCGGTGGCTCTGATATCTTCACCCGCCAGATCATGGATATTGCCGTCGCCGAAAACCTGCTCAACGGACAGAATATCGTCGTTCAGTACAAAACCGATGGTGCCGGTGAAGTCGGTCGCCTCTTGGTTTCCCAGATCAAAGCCGGTGTCCAGGCCGACCACACCCTGTTGACCTTCAACAGCGGCGACCTCATGCCGATGGTGAAGAACACCAACAACCGTTTCCAGAACTTCCAGCCGATCGCGCACATGGCTGTGGATAAGCACCTGATCTTCGTCGGTGAACAGTCCAAGTACAAGAGCTTCGAGGAAGTGCTGGCAGCTCTGAAGAATGGTGAGAGAATGGTGCTTGCCGGTTCCAAGGGTGATGACATTGCGTGTCATGCAGCACTGATCAAGGAACTGGGTGTGAGTGAGGACCAACTGTCCTATGTTGCACATGATGCCACCAGCGGCGCCATCACCGGTATCCTCGGCGGTCACTTTGATCTGTTGATCTCCAAGCCCGCTGCTGCTTCCCAGTATGTCGAGGCCGGCAAACTGAAGCCGATCCTTGCGCTTTCCACCAGCCGTTTCCCCGGCAACCTTAATTCCGCTCCCACCCTCAGTGAGTTCGGCTATAAGAACGTCGAGGTTCCCAACTGGAGATCGGTTGTTGCTCCTGCTTCCATGAGCCCTGAGGCTGTTGCCTACTGGACCGACGTAATGAAAAAGGTCAGCGAGAGTGATGCTTGGCAGAATGGATACATCGCCAAACAGAAGCTGGTTCCTGATTTCATGGATTCTGAGACTTTCAAAGCATATGGTACCAAGTACCAGGCTGATTATCTTGCTTCCATCGGGAAGGACAAATAAGCCAATCGGCAGAAGACAACGATATTTGAGGGGTGGGGGATTGATTCCTTCATCCCTCTCTTGTTACTTGTTACGTGTATCGGTAAAAATGAAGAGAGGGTGTTTTCATGAAACGAATTGCAATGGTGCATACGGTACGTCCGGTTTTGGCTTCCTTCCCGAAATTGTTGGAGGAGGTAGTGGGTGAACCATTGAAGATCCACAACCTGCTGGATGAGTTTCTTGCCTCCGATCCGGCTGAGATCGGCTATTTCTCCGAAGAGAACAGGAATCGGTTGCTTTATGATCTGAAGGCCTGTGAGCTGACCAAGGCAGATCTGATCGTCGTAACCTGTTCCACCCTTACCCCGGCTGTGCAGTTGATACGGCCGTTCATCAGTATTCCGGTCATCGCCATCGATGATGCAATGACCGAGCAGGCGGTGAGGATAGGCAGGAAGATCAAGGTGGTGGCAACCGCCATGAGCACCCTCAAACCGACCATCGCCAAGTTGGAGCAGGAAGCTGCAAAACTCGGTTTGACGATCGAAGTCGATGCTCAGGACCATGAAGCGGCGTATACAGCGATGCGGGCGGGGGATATGGAAACCCATGACCGCCTGGTTCTGGATATGATCAGTCAGGTAAAGGGGTACGACTGCATTGTATTGGCACAGGCCTCCATGGGGCATTTGCAGCAGCAAAGTCAGCAAATCGCAGGAGTCCCGGTTCTTGCTTCTCCGATCCTTTGCTGTGGAATGGTTAAGGAACGTCTACAAGGGGGACGATGATGCAGGATGACATACATGCCTACGGCCGGTTGGGCATTGTGCTCTCTATGGCCTATCCTTCCTGCATGAGAAGTGAGGAATCCTACGTTCAAGCGCTGAAAAAGGTATTGGTCGACCCGTTTTTCGAGGTTGTTGAACTTGGTTCGCTTCCCTTTGCATCCCTGAAAGCTTCTGTTCCTTTGCTTGTCTTTAGTGCACATTGCTCCTTCATCTATAGTGCCCACTCCCTGCTTTTCTCCAGGAAGCTGAACATCAACAGTCTCGTTGAGGAAGAGCGCAGGGAAGCGGTATCAGTGCTGAAAGCAGGCTTGGATGAAGCATATGCGCTGGGAGCCGAGGAATTCCAATTTCTTTCACGTCAGTATGAAACGGGAAAAGAAGATGCCTATCTGGAGGCGTTGATTACCTCCACCGAGGAAGTGTGCCGGTATGCTGCATCCAAAGGTTCGATGCCGGTTGTCCTTGAGGTATTCGACCATACCATAGACAAGAAGTCGCTCTTGGGTCCTGCTTCCCTGGTACGGCGGTACGCCAAGAGAATCTGTGCTCTGCATCCGAATTTCGGCATCATGATCGATTGCTCCCACATCCCGATGATCGGCGAGACCATCGATGAGGCGGTCGACCCCGTCAAAGGCTATATCCGCCATGTCCATGTCGGCAATACCTTGATCAGTGACCCGGCTCATCCAAGCTATGGGGATATGCATCCACGGTTCGGGTATCCTGGGTCCGAGAACGACACCGAGTATCTATCAGCATTCCTGCAGAAGATGAAGGATATCGGGTATCTTGTTCCCGGAGGCCGGAACATGCTTTCCTTTGAAGTGAAACCACAGGCTTCGGAAGATTCTGACCTGGTGGTTGCCAATGCAAAACGAACGTTGCTTGCAGCATGGAGGATGGTCCGATGAAACTGGGTGGTACGGATATTGAGATTCCTTCCCTTGCCTTGGGTACCTGGGCTATGGGCGGTGGTGACAGTTGGGGGGAAAGTGATCGGAACCTGTCGATTCGGACGGTGCATCGCGCCTTGGAATTGGGGGTCACCTTCATCGATACCGCACCCGCCTATGGGAACGGGACAAGTGAGCGTCTGCTCGGCGATGCGTTGGAGGGAAAACGCAGCCGGTGTATCCTTGCTACCAAATGCGGCCTTGTATGGGGGGCTGAGGATGAAGGATCGGTACATAAAAGCCGTGACGGCGTCGTCATCCGGCGCAATTTGAGCAGAAGCAGCCTGATCAAGCAGGTGGAGGAGAGCCTTCGACGCCTGAAGACCGACTATATCGATCTTCTGCTGACTCATTGGCAGCCCATTCCCCCGTTCTACACCCCGATCGAAGAGATTGTATCTACCTTTGAGGAATTGAGGCATCAAGGGAAAATCCGAGCATATGGAGCCTGCAATGTCAGTTTGGATGAACTGAAGGAGTACCAGAATGTTGGTTCTCCTGCATTGGTTCAGGAACGGTTCAGCATGCTGACCCGCAACAAGGCTGCGCTTTCCGCCTATTGCGCAGAACAAGGTCTCACGTTCCAAGCCTACAGTCCGTTGGAACGGGGACTTCTCACCGGTCGGGTAAGCTTGGACAGTGAAGTGGTAGGGACGGCAAAGGCATCGGTGACTTGGTTTGAATCTGAGAGACGTGCCAAGGTTCTGCATCTGCTTGATGCGCTTTCTGATTATGCCGTAAAGTATGACTGTACGATCGGCAATCTGGTTCTTGCCTGGACCAAAGAGGCCAGCCCCACCATGAACGTACTGTGTGGGGCGAGGAAACCCGAGCAGATAGAAGAGAACAGCAAGGCCCTCGGATTGCATCTATCCCATAGGGATTGGACGATCATCGACTCAATGGCTCGCTCGTTACTCTAACTCCTTGATGAACTTGATCATATCAATGGCTTTCGGGGGGCAGCCGGTGAGGCTTTTCCCCAGGCCTCTGGTACATATGCCCACCCCGACCTTGGAAGGATCGTTTACCTGCTTGTAGCCTTGGCCGATGCATATCTGCTGTTTCACATTCTTCAGCCTGTTGACCTCATCCAAACGCTTCAATGCATGGATCAAGTTGCCGTAACAAGCCGAGCATGCACTGTCGGCATTGGTGTGTTTTGCCAGATAGCCCGCTCTCCCGGTAGGATGGAAAGGCGCTTCATCACTGGGCTGGTTCAGTTGTATGACCTCAGCCTTGTCCAGATCGCCTTCTCCCACTCCCAGTGCTTCAGCCATACCGATATAGGGAATGTCCTTACGTTCAAATCCCATCAAGGAAGCTCCGTAGCTGTCACAGAGGACACTGTCGATGCAGGCGAACATCCGATTGGTTTGGACCGGGTTCCCTCCCTCCTCGAAATCGAGGTCGCCGTTGATGCCGTCAACGATGACCAAATCGGCAGAACGGACCTTGTTGAGTGCGGCAATGGGACGATGCAGCCCGAGTGTATGGAACATTCGCTTGGAGCGGTCCGAAAGGCAGCCCTTCATATTCTTCAAGGCACAAGTCATAGCGGTCTGGCAATGCCCCTTGAGGACAGGTAGGTTGATCAAAAAATCAGTTTCAAGGATGGTCTTGCTTACTTCCATCGTAATGCCGTCAACGGTCTTGTGTATGTATGCATCATCCTTGACGTCGATCAACGGCACCTGATAGGTGCGGCTGATCTTGGGGTATCCATTGACCTTGAACCCTTCCTTGGTGGAATCTCCCACCCAGGCGCTTTCCACGATCGAAATATGGTTGAATCCATGTTCCTGCAGGTATTCGATGATGGCTACGACAATCTGGGGATGGGTGGTGGCGCCACCCTCCGGTGTCACGGCAACCACCAGGTTGGGCTTGAGGGCGATTGAAGCCTTCCTATCCCCTATCATGGCGGCAAGGTCCATACGTTCAAGCAGAGCGCGTGTCATGGTTTTCGGCTCTGATCCATAGGTGATGAGAATATCGTGTCTGTTCATCCTTTCTTTTCCATTACGTGACTGGTCAAATCGTGGGTGATATGTTCGTACAGCAAACGCTTTGCCGTTTCCTTGTCTCCGTTTTTCAGGAGGGTCATCAGTTGGGCATGCTGACCCAGATAGTAGGATAGTTCATCATCAGGAAGGTTCTGGGCGATGCGAAGTTGCTGAATCTTGGCATCGAGCCGTTCGCAGATGTTGAGCAGCGCACTGTTGCCCGACGAGCGGATCAGGGCAAGATGAAACAGGCTGTCCTGTTCGAACACCGTAGCACGATCGCCGATGCCCATCGCATACTGGCAATCAGCAGCGAATCGGGAGAGTTCCTTCACATTCTGGGCATATTTGGTATCGTCGATCGAGTCGATGGCAAGCTGTTCCAGTGTGACCCGGACCTTGGCAATGTCATTCGCCTCCTGCTCGGTGATGACCGACACGATGGCATGGCTTCTCGGTTTGATGGTGATCAAGCCGTATTCGCTCAGACGCCTGATGGCCTCTCGGATGGGGGTGCGGGAAACTCCGAACTGCTCGGCAAGTGATTCCTCGGGAATTTTCATTCCCCCGCGCAGCTGGCCGGAAAGAATCTGCTCCTTGAGCATCGTGTAGACTTGGTCGGAAAGACTGTTTTGTATACATTTCGGCATAAATGGTTCCTCATCTGTTCCTTGTAAGAGTAAAAGGATTTCTTTTGTTCGTCAATGTTAATTGTGTACAAAAAACGTTCATCGAAACCATGCAAGCCACCTGTGTCCGGTTTTTTTCTCCAATTTATTGGAATTCATCAAGAAATAATAAAAAGTCAAACAAATCCCAAGTATGTACACCAATCCCTTTGACAAGATTTTCACTCCATGGTATCACTATTGTATACAGTACACAATGCAGAACGCCTGATCCCTGAGCAAACAGCGATTCTGCAAACCAAGGAGTTTCCGAGATGAATGCATGTATCAAGGATTTGCTCGCGACGCCGAACCGACAGTTCAATGCAACCGAACTGGCCGCTTTGGCAGCATATTTCAGGATTGTCATGTTCGATGTCCTGCACCAAAGGGGAACCGGCCACTGGGGTGGTGCTGCCTCCAGTGCCGAGCTGACCACCGCTCTCTATTTCAACCGGCTTTCGATCAATCCGGAAGATCCTGATTGGGAGGACCGCGACCGCGTCATCCTTTCCAAGGGGCATGCTTCGGTGAACCTGTACACCATACTGGCCCATCGTGGATTTTTCCCGGTTGAGGAGTTGCCTACGTTCCGAACCCTCGGCTCCCGTTTGCAGGGCCATCCTTGCATGCACGCCTTATCCGGGGTGGATATGTCCACCGGGGCGCTGGGACACGGGCTTTCCATCGGTCTGGGTATGGCGTTGGGTGCCAAGCTTTCGCAAAAGCATTGGTGGACCTATGTGATCAGCGGGGAAGGCTGTCTCAATGAAGGACAGAGCTGGGAAGCCCTCATGAGCAGCGCCAAGTTCAAGCCGGAGCATTTCGTGCTCATGATCGACTACAACAAGGTGCAGCTTGATGGAACCGAGGATCAGATCATGCCGCTCGGTCCGCTCGCCAAGAAGCTGGAAGCCTTCGGATGGCATGTCGCCCCCAAGGCATATGATGGACATGATACGAAGGATATCCTTGATTCCTTTGCCTGGATGGACAGTGATGATGTGTGGCCGAAGGCTGTCATCTATGACACGATCAAGGGCAAGGGCGTTTCCTTTACCGAAGGAAAGAACACCTGGCACGGAGCGGTTATCGATGATGAGTCCTATGCGAAGGGAATCGTCGAACTGGAAGCTGACCTGAAGAAGAAGGAGGCTGCATTATGAGCATTGCCATGCGAGACGCCTTCGGCATGAAACTTGCCGAACTGGGCGCAACCCATCCGGAGTTGGTGGTCTTGGATGCCGATGTATCCTCTTCCACCAAGAGTTCCTTGTTTGCCAAAGCCTATCCCGATCGCTTCTTCAATGTCGGGGTCGCCGAGGCAAATATGGTCGACATTGCAGCCGGGTTGGCCACTACAGGCTATCATCCGGTCGTCAATGCCTTTGCCATCTTCCTCGCCCTCAAGGCAACCGACCAGATCCGCAACACCCTTTGCTACAACAACCTTCCGGTTGTCATCGCCGGAGCTTACGGAGGTCTTTCGGATTCCTTTGACGGAGCCAGCCATCAGGCGATCACCGATATAGCCATCATGCGTGCGCTTCCGAACATGCAGGTGATCGTTCCCTCCGATGCCCGCCAGGCACAGGAAGCCTTGGTCTATGCATTGCACCAGAACGGGCCGGTCTATATCCGGCTGAACCGCAATGCCATGCCTGATCTTCCTCCCGTAAACGGCATACAGACCGTGTGCAGCAGGGAAGGAAGCGACGTCACCATTGCAGCCAACGGTATTACGGCAAGCTTCGCCGACAAGGCTGCCGATCTGCTTGCCAAGCAAGGTGTCAAGGCTGAAGTGCTCAGCGTTCCGGTGGTCAAGCCGCTGGATGTGCAGACATTGGCTGCAAGTGTAAGGAAGACGGGAAAACTCGTGTGTGTGGAAGAGCATGTGTTGGCCGGTGGATTTGCCTCCGCGGTGAGCGAGGCCTTTATGAAACAAGGAATTTTTTGTAGATTTGATGCGATGGGAATTGAAGATACCTTCACTGAGTCCGGCCCCTATGAGCCGCTCTTGGCAAAATATGGAATCAGTGCAGAGCAGATTGCAAGCCGTGCAAAAGCTCTGTGCAACTAAGGAGAACAGCAGATGGATCAGATGAAACGCGCGTATGAATTGTTGAATGCATGGAAGGGAGATTCCTATATCCATGGTCTTGGGGTGCTCGACCAAGTCGGGAAGCTTGCCGCCTCGTTTGGCAAGCGCGCCTTGGTAGTAAGCAACACCACCTATATGAAACCGATCGCCGACCGTGTGGTCGCTTATCTTAGTCAGGCCGGGGTCGAGCTTGCCGGAGGCGTCGTAGCCCCCGATGCAAAACCCAATGCCCCCCGTGAGGACGTGTATCGCCTGGAGTCCTATATCCTCCATACCAAACCCGATTGCATCGTGGTCATCGGCGGAGGGTCTTCCATCGACGCGGTGAAGGCTGCAAATGCATTGGCGACGCTCGGTGGGAAGGTTACCGCCGAAATCGATTACTATTTCGGTACCAACGTGGTCTCCGATGCACTGAAGAAGACCGATTCTTCCCTGATTCCGGTCATCGCCGTCCAGACTTCGGCTTCCAGTGGAGCACATCTTACCAAGTATTCCAACATCACCGACCCGGTGGTGGGGCAGAAGAAGTTGATCGTAGACAACGCATTGGTCCCGACTGTCGGCTTGTTCGACTATGAGACCACCGTTTCCATGCCGATCAGTGTTACGATCGATGGTGCCTTGGATGCCATCGCCCACACGTTCGAAGTGTTCTGCGGAGCAAAGAGCGAGACCTATGAAAAGGCGCAGGAACTGGCGGAATGCGCCATCAGCTTGGTTGCTGAGTATGCCAAGGTGCTTGTTGACGACCCGAAGAACGTGAAGGCTCGTGAGGCCATCGGACTGGCCACCGACCTTGGTGGATACGCCATCATGATTGGGGGAACCAGCGGTGCCCACCTGACCAGTTTCTCCCTGGTCGACATCGTCAGCCATGGGACGGCCTGTGGTATCATGAACCCGTACTATGCGGTTTTGTACGAAAAGGCAATCCAGAAACAGCTGAAGGTCATCGGTGCCATCTTCTCACAGTATGGATTTGGTCCTTCGGTGGACAAGCTGGAAGGAAGGGCTTTGGCCGAGGCTGTAGCCCAGTCCATGATCACCTTCAGCAAATCCATCAACGCCCCTTCCAAGCTCAGTGACCTGAAAGGTTTCACTGAGGCACACATCCAACGTGCCCTCGCTGCGGCGAAGGATCCTCAGCTTGAGATGAAACTGAAGAACATGCCGGTTCCCATGACCAAGGATGATGTGGACACCTACATGGAAAAGCTGCTTCGTGCAGCCAGTACCGGGGACCTCTCTTTGATCAAGGAGATGTAAGGAATGAATGGGCGGGATGACCGAGTCATTCCGCCCGTACCTGCAGGAGTATTGATATGAAGCTGTCTGTAGCCATTGCCGGCCAAGAGGCGATGCCCAATGCGTTTGTTGTCTTCAGAGGGGTGAAGGAATCGATCATAAAGGCCCATGCGCTTGGGTATGATGGGGTGGAACTCGCACTCAAGCGTCCAGATGAGGTGACTCGGACGGAGCTTGCCCAGTGGCTGGGGGAGAACCATCTGGAAGTCAGCGCTATTTCCTCCGGTCAGGTTTTTGCCGCCCGGAATTTGTATTTCACCGATGAGAATACTGAACATCGTGCAGAATTGTACAAGACGTTTTGTGATTTCATCGACTTGGCTTCTGAATTCGGATCTTTGGTGAACATCGGTCGAACCCGTGGTCCGATCGCCGGTCGCGATCAGGCTTTGGTCGAACGATTGTTCCTGGATATGGCCCACAAGGTCGCCGATCATGCAGAGAAGCGGGGTGTCGACTTGATCCTCGAACCGGTAAACCGGTATGAGATCGACTTCATCAACAATCTGGACGAATGTGCGGCATTGCTGAAGAAGGTCAACCGCAGGAACTTCGTCATGATGCCCGATGTCTTTCATATGAACATCGAGGATGATCGCATCGGGGAAAGCTTCATCCGCAACAAGGAATATGTACGGTACGTACATTTTGCCGACACCAACCGGCATGCTCCCGGGGATGGTCACATGAATTGGGATGAAATCTTCCATGCCCTTGAGGAGATTGGGTACACTGGTTGGACGACCGCTGAGATTCTTCCGCATCCCGATCCCGATACGGCTGCGAAGCGGACGGTCGATTTCCTACGGGAAACCTACGGCTCCTTCTATCGGTGAACACAAAGAGCGGCCACCCTGGATCAGGGTGGCCTGATTGTTTACTGCAACAAGGCGTCAATATTCTGTTTGACCATGGCTTCCAAGCTGCCTCTTCCTTCCCGATCGGGAAAATTTCGCCAAACAACCAGCTTGCTTTTCGGCGATACCGAAAGGAGAACGGAAGCGATCGGGTTGTGGAAGTTGTCAATGATGATCGCATACCCGCCTTTGGCCGCTTCTGCAATCTGCTTTGCGGAGATAGGACCGGGGCCGAACGTTCCTGCCACCTGCAACCCCAGATCCTTGGCCAGATACATCTGCATCGCATGGCAATAGACCGGTAGCTGATCAAGACCGGCTTGATGCACCAATGCTTTTCCCTGCTCGATTACAGCCCGATAGGAATCCACCCGTTGCTTGCTTTGGACCTCGGTGCCCAGCAATGAAGCGATGTACTCGGCTTGCTTCGTCACATTGGCGATGCTGTTGTCGGTCTCGATCTTGATCAAGGAAGCAGCGTCCTTCTTGATCGAAGAGCCCATGCTCTGCATCATCCGTTCATATCCTGCATACAAAAAATAATCGGCCTTGTTGATGGCAACGACATCGTTGACGGTGATCTCGTACTCAGGTGGATGTACAAGATTTGCCGGGGCGATGGAACGAACGCCGTCAAGACCTCCCAGATCGGCGAAAGCAGCCGTCCAGCTGGTGGATGCAACCACCGAAGGGTGTGTTTCGGCAATCGGCTGGGCGTAGAGTGCAACCGAAGACAGGACGAGCAAGACGAGGACACTGAATTTTTTCATTGTGCGTTTCCTTGTTTCTTTGATATTGGGGGTAGGAGATACAGCAAGGCCGAAAGCAACGCAATCGTTCCGCTGGGAGGCATGTCTGTGGTGATTGCGAAGAGGAATCCGAACAAGGAAACCCCCAGCCCGAACAGGCAGGATCGCAAGAACAGTTGCTTCAAGCTGTTGCTGCGCTTGTCGGCAACCAAAACAGGAAGGATCAGCAGTGCATCAATCAGTAACGCACCGAGCAGCTTCATGGCAAAGGCGATGACGCAGGCGATGATCAGGACCATGGTTGTGTAATGCAACGACACGGCCATGCCCAACGATTGGGCGATTTCCTGATCAAAGAACAGGGCGCTGATCGTCCGGAAGTTCAAGATGATATAGACCAGAAGCAAAACGGCAATGCCGCCCAAAAGCAGTACATCGATCCAGCTCAGGGCAAACGGACTGCCCCAAAGCAGTTGCAGGGTATCTTTGGCCGGAACGTCCCAGATATGCATCACCAAGGAGGCTGCAGCCATGGTGAAGACCATGGTTGCAGCGCTGGCAAGGCCGAAACCGTACCGTCTGTCCTTGGTCAGGTGCAGCATGACGAGCACCAACACAACATTGAGGGCAATGCTTACCGGAAGCAGTGGAAGCTGCAGAGCCAGGGAGATCGCCCCGCCGAGAATCACTCCATGCATCAGCATATACCGCATGGGAACCAGATTCATCCTGAGTACCATCACCCCGCTGGCCGGAAAACCCAAGCCTGCCACCACCATTGCCAACAGGCCTTTGTAGACTGGAGGAAGGGTCAGGATGTATGCGATGTCAGTCACGTTGGTCTCCCATCTGGAGGACAGGCCACTGCAATGCGATTTCCAGTTCCTTGTCATGGGTGACGATGATGATCGTCGGCATCTCATCGATGGTAAGGGAATGGAGGATGTCGACCAGGGTAGTCCTGCTTTTGGCATCCAGGAACGAGGTGGGCTCATCAAGCAGCAAAAGTCGTGCTTTCTGACAGAGTGCACGGGAGAGGGCTGTTTTTTGCCGTTCCCCGCCGCTTAAGGTGAAAAAATTCCGTGTAGCCAGATGCTGGATGCCTGTTCTTCTAAGTGCCGTATCAATCTCCCATGCTTGCCGTTCCGCCGAAAGTGAAGCGTCGACTGCCATGCTGACGACTTCCCGTACCGAAACGGGGAATTGTTGCTGGGTTTGTTGTTGTTTGATATACCCTATGGTCCGTTTGGGAAGCTGGTCCACCGGCATGCCATCGATGAGGATTTCCCCCTGCGTGGGTTTCAGATTGCCCAGAAGCAGGTTGAGCAACGTAGTTTTTCCCTGTCCATTGTCCCCTTGGATGACAAGCCTCCCACCCTCAGGAAGATGGAAGCTCACGTCCTTGAGGAGTGCATCCTTGTCTGGATACGCGAAGCTGACATGCTGGACATCAACCGATACCCCTTGCACCAACTTTGCCCGAATTCGCAAAAGACGATACATCTGGTTTGCGTCGGTCATCGGTTCGAGCAATGCTTCGGTCTTACATTGCAGTCGTTCGATGCGTCGTTCATAGGTGACGGTGATGCCTTGCTGCCGGTAGTATGCCAAGGCAAGGTCGCTGATCAAGTTGATGTGCGCCCTGTGGATCCCGAGCCTCGCCATCAGCACCGCTGCAGCTTTTCCTGCAGCGGTATCGTGGGCACTCAGGCAGTCGCGGCCACCAGTGTAGGTG
The DNA here is from genome assembly GCF_050256055.1 of Sphaerochaeta sp. Taxonomy (NCBI): domain Bacteria; kingdom Pseudomonadati; phylum Spirochaetota; class Spirochaetia; order Spirochaetales; family Sphaerochaetaceae; genus Sphaerochaeta; species Sphaerochaeta sp. The sequence continues at coordinate 27,906 of NZ_JBFWIJ010000008.1, forward strand.
GCAAGAAAACGTTCAAGGGCAAACAGTGGGGTAAGCCACCGTCCACTGTCCGAGAAGATGAGTTGGTCGTGGTTGTAGACGCAGAGTGTACAACCTTCAGGAAGATTCTGTTGATATGGTTCCACCGGTGACTCCCATACAAAAAGCCATGAAAGCAAAGGACTGTCATCCTTCTCTGCCTTCATGGCTCTTCTCATAAACAGGTAAATATTCGGATCAATACCCCTTCATGGGGTTGGTTATGCACAATGGTACCCTTCCTTTCCGTGGTGTGTCAAGGAAGCATGTCAGGCAATGAACAAGGCTATTTCTTCCACGGCGAGGCTGACCATCTCCCCCAGGCTCAGATCCTGCCTTCCTACGATGGAGACGTTGCACTTGCTGATGGGCAGCAATATCTTGTGTGCCCTGCTTTGGGCGATCGCCAACGCCATGGTCGGTGTGATTTCCCCGTGCAAGGCGTCAGCGGTGATGATGCCCAATGGTCCTACGATCAAGTCAGCCGTTCTTGCTGCCACCACCACTGGATTCTCCCCGGTGGCAATCCCGTCGGCACCACTATGCAGCATGGCGCTTGCTGCCATGCTGTTGGTCCCGATTCCCAGTACATATGTTCCGGGAAACCGCTGCTTGATGGCTTGTACCAAGGTTTTTCCGAGGCTTCCCCCTTGTCCGTCGATGACTACGATCTGCATGGTTGTTTCTCCATTTCCATCTTATCCAACCCGACCAGATAGATTTCAAACGAATCATCACGGCATGCTTTGGGTTTGAAGGGTTTCACCTTCGAAAAAAAGGTACGCATCAGCTTGAGCAATTCCACCTGACCGCCACCTTGGAAAATCTTGACCACCAAATTCCCATGGGTCTTCAGATGATCCTGCGCCAGATAAATGACCTGCTCTGCCAGATTCTCGCTTCTGGCGGTATCGACGGATCGGTTTCCCATGGTCATCGGGGCTGCATCGCTGATGATTGCATCATACGGACCGTGTTCGATCAACAGGGGCCTGATCTCTTTGCTGAACGCATCCCCGACAAAGGAGATGACCGTATGGGGTACCGGATTCAAGTTCAGCGGATTCAAATCCACTGCAACGATTTTTCCCGTCCCCTTGAGCAGCTGGGTATGGGTGTACAGGGTCCATGAACCGGGAGCCGCTCCTACGTCCAATACCGTATCACCGCTTTTGATGAGCTTGAAATTCTGCTGAAGTTCTTCCAGCTTGTAAACGGAGCGGGCAGGGTATCCTTCCTTGTGTGCACGTTTGGTATATGAGTCTGCACGATCTCTTCTACTGGTAGCCATGCTTCTGACTATACCAGACATTCAAAGATAGAAGAAGGTACCAGCGGGGCTTTGGTTGGGTGGAGAGATTTACCCGCTGGTACCTAGGAGTAACACGAAAAGGAGGTTGAAAAAACGGTTGCTCTGTTCTGTCTATAACAGTGGCATTTTTCATGCCAAGTATTGAGATCTCTGCAACCTGCTATGAATTCATGTACTCGGTTGCCATGTTCTTTCGGGGTCGGTGTGCAGAATGTGAACAAAGGGAATGGCTTTCCATTGATGTTCACCGGATAAAAAGATGGTGCCAGCGGTATTTTGTGGGGTGGGGAGAGAGAACCGCTGGCACCAAGTATCACACTTAAGGAGGTTTGAAAAAAACTGTTGCTCTGTTCTACCTAGTATAATGCAACTACCGTGCCAATCATTGATAAAAGAACTAATGGTAAATATTCTATACTATAGGAGTTATATTTTTGCATGACACCATGTTCAGTCGTGTGCAAAATTGTTACAGGTGGAATCTGTTGCGCATCAACTTTCTTGTATGAGGACAAAAAGATGGTGCCAGCGATATTGTGGGGTGGGGAGAGAGAATCGCTGGCACCAAAGAAATCACACTTTAAGGAGGTTTGAAAAAAACTGTTGCTCTGTTCTGCCTAGTATAATGCAACTACCGTGCCAACCATTAAAACCTATACAAATAGTGTATATTAATTTCCATTTGTATTTATCTGATATGTGGTTTGGGTTTGGCGCAGTGTGAAAAATCGTAACACCAATACAAATTTTCACAGAATATCGTGAAGATAAAAAGAAGGATGCCAAAAGCTGATTGGGGTAAATCTCTTGGCATCCTGTCGGAATAAAAGGAGGAGTATGAAAAAAAGTGTTGCTCTGTTCTGCCAAATATGATGCAACAACCATGCCAACTCATATTCCTTAAATCACAAAGGCAATTGCGGGTTTGTTTGTGCTCGGGCTGTGCATTGCTTGCACACTTTCCCAAAAGTGTGCATTTATTGCGCAATTGACGATTTGGCAGGTAATTTATACTGTATGCATATGAAAAAAGGCACCTTCCTCAACCGGCGATTCCGGGATGGCACGTATAGAAACTTTACGCTCAAATTGGTTTTGGTCAATGTCTTGGTATATCTGCTTACCGGAGTCTTGATTCCCAAAAGCACGTATTACCTTGCCATGATTCCTTCCTTCGTATTATCCGGATATTTTTGGCAACCCTTTACCTACATGTTCGTGCATGGAGGATTCAGCCATCTCTTATTCAACATGCTCAGCTTGTTTATTTTCGGCACCATGGTGGAGAAACGCATCGGCAGTAAGGAGTTTCTCCTGTTCTATCTGCTGACAGGACTTCTAAGTGGGATTGCCAGTTTCATCAGCTACTATCTGGCGGGAACAAATGTCGTGCTTGTCGGAGCCTCAGGTGCCATCTACGGAGTTCTGCTCATGTTCGCAGTATTCTATCCGTACTCGGTTATCTTCGTCTTCGGTCTGATACCGGTAAGGGCCCCGATTCTGGTGCTGATCTATGCAGCCATCGAACTGTACAGCCAAGTATTCGGTGCAGGAGGAAATGTCGCGCACCTCACCCACTTGAGCGGTCTGTTGTTCGCATACCTGTACTGCAGGATTCGGATGCACATCAATCCGATCGAAGTGTTCAAGCGAACCCTTTAATCCAGGATCCCGTACTTGTCCCTGATGGAAGAGTAGCCTTTCTTGATCACATTGTAGATGAGCTCCAGCTTCTGGTCATGATGGATGAAGGCTGACTTCATCGCATTGATCGTGATCTTCTCCAAGTCCCTGATCGTCAGATTGTAGTATTGCACCGCCAGCTCCATCTCCTTGGTGAGGGTGGTATCGCTCATCAGGCGGTTGTCGCTGCAAAGGAAGACCCGAAATTTGTTGCGATAGAAAATCGGGAAGGGGTGGCTGGCATAATCCTTTGCCGCTCCGGTTCCCACATTGCTGGTAAGGCACATCTCCAAGGGAATGCGTCTGTCGAGAATGAAATTCGCCAAGGAACCCATCTCCTCGATCCGTGTCCCATCGAGTGACATATCCTCAACCAGACGGGTACCGTGTCCGATGCGGTGGGCCCCGCACACCTGGATTGCCTGCCAGATCGACTCCACTCCGAAAGCTTCCCCGGCATGGATGGTGATGTTGAAATTCTTGTTGCGGATGAATTGGAAGGCTTCCAAGTGCTTTTTGGCAGGATAGCCCATTTCATCACCGGCAAGGTCGAACCCCACCACACCGCGGTCGGCGAATGCGACGGCGAGCTCGGCGATGGTATGGCTCACTGCAGGGGATTGGTTGCGCATGGCGCACAGGATCAAACCGACCGGCATGCCGGTCTGCCTGGTTCCCCATTGCAATCCATCAAGTACCGATTGCACCACCTCCTCCAAGCTGAGCCCTTGGTTGGTATGAAGAATCGGGGCGAAACGTATTTCGGCATAGCAGACATGTTCGGATGCAAGGTCCTCCACCGCCTCGAAGGCAACTCTGCGAAGTGCTTCCTTGGTTTGCATGACCTTGGTGGTGATTGCAAAGGGCTCAAGGTACAGTGACAGGCTTTTTTGTTTGCAGCCCCGGATGATCCAATCATGCAATTTCTGCGGATCGTCACTGGGAAGCTTGACATTTTGCTGTTTCGCAAGTTCCAAAATGGTCTGGACCCGCAGCCCACCGTCAAGGTGGTCATGGAGTTCAACTTTCGGAACCTGCTGAATGATTTCCTTTGTTATCATGGACATATCATACAGCATATACCGAGTAAACAGCAAATCATTTGGACGGCAGTGATGAGAAAACCCTGATTCCTTGGCTTTGAGGCTATACAATTTTATAAAAAGTTGGGATACTAGGAGTGTCTAAGTACAACGCAAATAATGAGTAAGGAGAGAGCTTGCTATGGCAAAACGTGAAGAAGCCCTGAATAAGAAGCTGCTTGCAGCCTCCGTTTCTGCTACCAAGGTGAAGGAAATAAAGACCCTTCTTCAGCAGGGTGCTGACATTCATACCCAGAATGAATGGGGCCTTACTCCCATCATGTTGGCAGCACAGTACAATCCTTCGGTGAATGTACTCAAAGCTTTGCTGGATGCTGGGGCGGATATTCAGGAAGCTGAACCCAAGTACCGTTCCAATGCACTGCATCTTGCAGCAAACAAGAGTTCCAGCCCCAAAATCATTGAGGAACTGCTCAATGCAGGGGCGGATCTGAATGCACGAAACTACCTTGGGGAGACTGCCTTGATCATGGCGGTGAACAGCAACCCCGAGACCAGGGTCATTTCCGCCCTGTTGAAGGCGGGTGCCGACATCAATGCCCGTGACTATCAGGGTCATTCCGTCCTGGAATATGCCAAGGCGGCAAAGCGAACCTATATTGTCAACCAACTGAAGAAGATGGGTGCAAACTAATAAGTTTCACTTCTTCGAAAAAACACCCCCTTGCTTCGTTGCAGGGGGGTGTTGATTATTCTTTGCGCTCTTTTCAGGCTTTCTGCCATTCCTTTTCGACGATCTGTTCGTCAATCTCAGCCTGCAGCTTTGCGATCAAGGCCTTGGTTTCCTCCACCAGCGAGTCGAGGTTGAACGAGAAGGTCTCCTCAAGATTGCGTCTGAGCTTCACCTCAACCTTGCCTTCCTTCAAGGAACGGTTGCCCAAGGTCAGACGAATCGGCAATCCGATCAGATCTGCATCGGCAAACTTGACTCCTGCCGATTCCTTGCGGTCGTCATACAGGACTTCGATGCCTGCAGCACTGAGCTTCTGATACAACTGCTCGGCGATCTCTGCATCCTTTACCAAACTGACCAGATGGACCTGCATGGGGGCAACCGAGATGGGAAGGCACAGGCCTTGCGCATCCGAGTAATTCTCCGCGAGACAGGCAAGCAGTCTTCCGACCCCGATGCCGTAGGAACCCATGATCACCGGCTTGCGGCTGCCGCTTTCATCCTGGAAGAAGCAGTTCATGCTCTCACTGTAGCGTGTGTTGAGTTGGAAGATGTTTCCAACCTCGACACCTTTGGAAGATTCGAGGGGCTTGCCGCATTCGGGGCATGCAAAGCCGGATGATGCGCTGGCAATATCAGCCACCAAACCTGTGTAGTCACGATCGAAGTTGGTGTTCAGCAGGTGATATCCTTCCTCGTTTGCTCCAGCCACCAGATTATTGCTCTTCGCCACGGAATCGTCGATGATAACCATCGTATCGCTTGTACAGCCGATGGCGGATCCATAGCCTGGAACCATCTTTTTTGCAAGAATTTCCTCTGCATGGGCCGGTCTCAGGGCATTGGCACGCGCTGCATTCTGCAGTTTATTCTCCTCAACCTCAAGGTCGCCTCGGACGATGCCGACAATCAATTTCTCTTCTTCTTCCCCGTTGGTATCGTTGATGAATGTTCCCACCATGAATACCGCTTTGGCGGTCTGTCGCTTCTCGATCTTGAGGAAATCGGCCAATTCCTCGATCGTCTTGCATTCGGGAGTCAGCACTTTCTCAACAGGTTTGGGATCTTCCGCATAATAGGTCTTTGCAAAGGCGGCAACTTGGCGGTTTGCCGTGTAGCCGCACGCAGGACAGGTGATGATGGTATCCTCTCCGATGGAGGAGAGATACATGTACTCATGGGAAATCTTTCCGCCCATCATGCCGCTGTCCGCACCGACTACGATCACCGGAAGTGCACAACGACTGAAAATCCTGAAGTATGCCTTGTAGTGGGCTGCATACTGGGCATCGAGTCCAGCCGCATCCGTGTCAAAGGAATAACTGTCCTTCATGGTGAATTCACGCACCCGAATCAAGCCAGCACGAGGTCTGGGGTCATCCCGCCATTTGGTCTGGATCTGGTAGACGAGCAAGGGAAGCCGCTTGTAGCTGTCGATTTCCCCACGGGCCAGGTCGGTGACCGCTTCCTCATGCGTCATGGCCAGCACCATATCGCGGCCGACGCGGTCGTTGAAGCGGCTCATCTCCTTGTCGATGCTGTAATACCTTCCGGTTTCCTTCCAGATGTCGGCAGGATTGACCAAAGGCATCAGGATTTCCTGTCCCCCGATTGCATTCATTTCCTCACGGATGATCTGCTCGATCTTCTTTGTTGCATTGAACCCGAAGGGGAGCAAAGAGAAGATGCCGGCCCCCAACTGGCGGATAAAGCCTGCACGAAGCAAATACTCATACCCTTTGCTGTCTGCTCCATTGGGGGCTTCGCGAAGGGTTTTGGAAAAGAGTCTGGACATCCTCATCTTGTTGCGTCTCCTTAACTATTCGAACAGTGGCCATTGTAGCAAAACAAGATGGCCTTCTCAAGGAGTAGGAACAGATGAGTCGAGTTTCAAGGCTTGGTTTTGTGCCTCGATCGCAAGGCGCATCGCCAAAAAGGTATGTTCTTGGGATATTGCATCTTCACGGTGATGCAAACAATCGAGGATGAGCTTCCCAAAGAACGGATATCCGATGGTCCCGTATGCAGCAATATGATGTTCTCCCGTTTCATCGACCAAATATACCTGGTCTCCTTCCGTTGAACGGGCTACATCAAGATATTTCCTGATTTCTATGGTGGCTTTCGTGCCGACGATGAACACCCTGCCGTCCCCCCATGCGCCAAGCCCGTCGGGGGTGAACCAGTCTACCCGGAAATGACAGACTGCATGGTTGTCTGCAAGCAAAGTGCAATGGCCGTAGTCCGAGAATTGCGGATGGTCCGGCGTATGGTAATTGGCAACGCAACTTTCCAGCACCTGTGCATCCTTGGCTCCCGCATAGGTAAGGAATTGTTCGATCTGATGGCTGCCGATATCAACCAGGATACCTCCGTTTTCCTCAGGATTGAAGAACCAGAGTGGACGGGAAGGCTTGTTCAGGCGGTGTGGTGCGAGAATGGTAACCGAAAGGACCTTGCCCAGCTTCCCTTCTTCGATGAGCTGTTGGGCATACAAGGCTCCTTCCACATGAACCCGCTCCCCGAAGTAGACGAAATACCGGAAATTCGTCCGTGCGCAAGCCTCTTTTGCCAACGCAATCTCCTGGAGCGTCAGCATTCCGGGTTTGTCACAGAAATAGTGCTTCTGATGCTCGAGTACCTGTAAACCCAGTGCGCATCGGTCACAAGGCTTCACTGCACTGGCAACCAAACGGATGTCTGCATCCGCAAGGATCTGATCAATGCAAGGGGCAGGCTTTGCCTGTGGATAGCGTCTTACAAATTCAGAGACTTTTTGCGGGTCATCATCATAAACCCAGACCAAGGTGGCTCCTGCTTCCAAAAGCCCGTTGGTCATGGCAAAGATATGGCCATGATCCAGGCCTACCACTGCAAAGGGGAACTCATGTTCCCCTACCACCCGCTCCCCCTGCTTCTGCGAACGGGGAGCGTACGTCATACCATCCATTTTCTGCACAGTTGCTACTCCATGAAAAATCTTCTATTGGTGGCGGCAGAAGCATAGGAAGCATAGAGAACCTTCATGGTATCATAGGCTAGTGCAAATCCTGACTCCGGTTCTTTACCGGTATCAACACAGCGAAGGAAGTCCTCCAATTCACCTACATACCCACGCATTTCTTCCTCGCAGAGAAATACGTACTGCCAACCCGCTTTTGTTTCCACCTTTTCCGTCATATAGACGCCGGAAAGCTTGGAAGCGTCCGTATGATAGCACATAAAGGCATCATTGGGAGCGATTTTCCCTTCATAACATCCGTTGGAAGTATACGCCTCGACTTTGTTTCGTACACCTCCCACAATCATGTCTCCGCTGGATATGATCGCTTTGGTCCCGTCGGAAAAGGTCAGGATGGTCTCAGACCAATCCTCGACATCCTTGGGATTGGAGAGGATGGATCCCCGTTCAGATTGGCTGAGCGAACCGGTTACCTGGGAAGCATCACAGAGCACCGAAGTGACGGTAATGGTTTCACAGCGCTTTTTTGCCTCCGCCTGTTTGAGATAGAGGATGGCACTGAGGGGATGACAGCCTTGGCGGATGAGGCATCCTCCACCGTTCATCGACCAGAGTGCTGCATGAGGTGCATGGCTGCCGCTGTGCGCCTCCTCTCCTTTCAGAAGAAGCAGTTTCTCTCCGGTGGCTTCGATCATTTCACGGATTTTCACCACCGATGGGGCGTAGATGTAGTTCTCTGCATAGAACAGTTTCTCCTTCCTGCCGGAGAGAAACTGTTTCAGGTCATCCAGTTCCTCACTTACCTTGGCATACATCAGCGTTTTGTCATCCGATCCATTGCCGAAGTACCCGTTCAAGGGCTTTTCGCACACAACATGCTTGCCGCTCTCCATCGCCTGTTTGACCAAGGCGATATGTGCCTCTGGAGGTACGATGATGTCCACGATGTCCACCAGCGGGTCATTGAGCAGTTCCTCGACTGTCTGACAAGCCTTCTCAAACCCATGGCGTTTCACGAACTCCTCGGTCTGCCGGGCGTCCGCTGAACAGGCGGCATAGAGATTGGCGTGATACCCGGGGACCCGTTTGTACGCCTGGGCATGGAGGTTTGCGGCAAATCCGCATCCGATGAATCCGATATTGTATTGTTTCATGCTCGTTCCTTTTTGAGCTTGGCGAATACTCCCAGTTGGGCGAGTATCATGCCGATGATGATGATGAGAAAGAAGATACAAATGGGGCGTTGGAACATGGGAAGGAACGATCCGTCGGAGAGTCGGAGTCCCCGTCTGAGATTCGAGTCGGTCATGGGACCGAGAATGACCCCGAGCAGGAAAGGTGCTGCAGGGAAATTGGCTGACGAGAGCGCAAGCCCCACCAAACCGAAAACAAACATGACCTTCACATCGAAGAGATTGTAGTTGATCAAGTAGGAGCCGATGACGCACAAGAGGAAGATGATGGGCATCAGCAACTTTTTCTTGATCCCCAAAATCCTCACGGTCCCCCGGGCGATGAGCATGGCCAAGAGCCACATGACCAAGGAAGCTGCAATCAGATAGATGCTGACACCGTAGACAAAAGACGGTGACTCTGTCATCAACAACGGTCCGGGCCGGTACCCATGCATGAGAAACGCGGCAAGCAACACTGCCGCCGGTGCCGAACCGGGGACGGCAAGACTCAGGACAGGGATGATCGCCCCGCCGATGCACGCATTGTTTCCTGCTTCGGCGGATATGACACCCAGCTCATTACCGGTCCCGAAGGACTCAGGGTTCTTGCTCTGGCTCTTGCTCGCCCAATAGGAGAGCCAGCCTCCGGTATCTTCTCCGACACCCGGGATGATGCCGACCATCACGCCGATCAGACTGGATCGGATGATGGCCACCCAATGATGGGCAACCGAAGCGAAACCTCGTTTGGGCTCGAACTTCGATACCTTGATGGGAGTGCCTTCCCCTTCCTTCTTGAAGGCGCGGACGATCTCGGGGAATCCGAACAAACCGATCATGACGGGGATGAGTTGTATATTGGACATCAGATTTACATTACCGAAACTGAAGCGTGCGAATGTATCTACGGTATCCAGCCCGATCATCGCAACCAACAAGCCGAGAATGCCGCTTATCCAGCCTTTGAGTGCATTTCCGCTGGAGGTAAGGGCTCCGCAGATCATGATTCCGAAGATCGAAAGCAGGAAGAATTCCCAACTGGCGAATTTCAGAGCCATACTGGTCAAGAACGGGGTCAACGTCAGTACGAAAACGACGCTGAGCAGGGTGCCGAACATGCTGGACGTGGTCGCAACGAAAATTGCATGACCTCCGTCACCGCGTCGAGCCATGGGAAATCCATCCAAGGCGGTTGCGGCGGATGCAGGAGTACCTGGAATGTTCAGCAGGATCGCCGACTGACAGCCACCGGAAATCGATCCGACATAAACGCCCAACAAGGAAATGAGGGCGGTCTGAGTGGGGAAATTGTAGGTGAGTCCGGTTAAAAGTGCGATTGCCATGGTGGCGCTGAGTCCGGGAAGCATTCCCATGACCAATCCGGAACCGACCGACAAGGCAAGTACCAGGATATTCAAGGGGGAAAGAACAGTAATGACTGCCTGTGCGAGGTATTGTAAAACCATAGGTGTCTCCATTAGGGAAGTGAAACCTTAAATACGACTTGGAAGAGCAGAATTACCAAGGCGACGGTGACCAGGGCCACCAACAGGGATTTTCGAATTGATGCTGCCTTGAGAAATACCATCAATGCTAGGAGGAAGAGGGCGGAAGCCAGTGCATAGGGAATCTTGCCGATAAGCAGGAAGGCATACACGGCCATGATGAGCATTCCGCCCACCATCATCCGGATATCAGTATTGGTAAATGCCTGCCTGAACCAAAGCATCAGTGTATGCATGCGTTCTTGAAGCGAACTCTCCTGCAGACTCTTGAAAAAAAGCAGGAAGCTGAGCACCAGCAGCAAGCCTCCCAATACACTGGGAAGCAATCCGGGGGATATGGAAAAGTTCTCGATATTATACGGCGGCTTGGATGCTCGTATATATATCCTGATTCCTTCTATCGTGGTGTAGAAGCCGAGGGCTACCAACGCGAGGGAAATGGTGAAGTCTTTTTGTTTACTGTCCATGGGGGAATCCTACAAAGAAGGTGAATTCAAGACGTACCAGGGCATAGGAGAGCCCTGGTACGGTTTGAAATTTGAATCAGCGGGTGATCCCGAACTTGGCCGGATCAATGGAGACTGCTCCTGCATCATACATCAGGTAGCAGGCTTTGCTGGCAAAGGAGTCGAGGAACTTCTGGGATTCTGCACGACCCTTGGGAATGACGGAGAAACTCTTCAGAGCAGCAAAATCCAGGAATGCCTTGTCATTGACGGCAACCTCGAAAGCTGCATCAAGCTTGGCAAGCTTGTCTTCGCTCAACCCCTTGGGGATCAAGATGCCGGTGACTTCGCCCATGGGGACGAACTTCTTGGCTTCAGGATAGGAGTGAAGAATCGACTTCACCACTACGCCGGGGGCAAGCTCGATGTCGGTATCCGAAAGGGTGGCCAGACATTTTACATCGCCGCTGATGATGAGGTCCTTGTATTCGGCCAACAGCTGCGGACAGAAGTCGACTTCCCCAGCGAGGGTTGCGGTAAGAGCGGGGCCGCCGCCGGCATAGGTGATGTGCTTGTACGGAGCGCCTGCAATCGCCTTGATGACCTCAGCGCCGAAATGGCCGCCGGAACCGATGCCTGCAGTACCTGCAGTGATCTTGCCGGGGTTCGCCTTGATGGCTGCGATCAGGTCTTCGATGGTGTTGTAGGGAGAATTCTTGGGAACGATGATTGCGTTCGGAGCAAAGGTTGCAATCCAGATGTCCCAATCACGATAGGTCTTGTCGGTATATCCGTTGATCGGCATGGTGGTGAAGGCAAGCATGCCGTTGGCAAGCATGGTGTATCCATCAACCTTGGCATTCTGTACATTCAACGATCCAGCACTGCCACCGGCTCCCGGGGTGTTCACTACGTTGATGGTGGTCCCCAACTTCTGGCCCATGGCATTTGCCAATGCCCTTGCCGTGAGGTCAGTCGTACCTCCGGCTCCATAGGGAACGGTCAAGTTGATGGTCTTGGTGGGGTAGGCTTCTTCTGTATTGCCTTGGGCAAAGCAGAGACCGACAGCGAGCAGGAGCACTGTGCAGATCACAAGTGTCTTTCTCATTTTCTTATCCTCCTAGAAACTATCTCGTACAGATGTCCCTTCAACCAAGGAACAATCCTGTATGATATGCTGAAAGGGAACCTCATCGGGTCTCTGGATCTGATCCAGAAGCAGATTGGCCGCTTTCCGGCCGAGTTCGAGATCATGCATGTCCAAGTGGGTGAAGCAATTATTTCCGGCCATGATCCATTCCGGGCTGCCGATGATCAGCACAGATAGATCCTCAGGGATGCGTATACCCATTTCATGCAGGTATTTCACACCCCCAAGCGCCTGGACGTTGAAACCGAAAAACAATACGGAAATTTCCGGGTGTTCCTGCAACAGCTGCTTGGTGAGTCGGTACCCTTCCTCTGCTGAGAAACCACCTTCGGCGACGTATATTTGCTTCTTGGGGATGTGGTTTGCCTCGGCAGCATCAAAGACGGCGACTTGTCTGGCCTGCAGGTCCTCGATCGTACTGTTCCACCCAACGTAGCCGATATGCTTGTGCCCTTTGGCCAGTAGATACTGCGCTCCGACATAGCCGCAGCCATAGTTGTTCGTGGCCACCCAAAAATAATCCTTGACTCCGGGAAGCGGTCGGTCGACCACCACCATCTTGATCCCTACTTTCCTGAGCAGTTTCGTGTTCTCCGTCCCTTCCTTGGTAGGGGTGAGAATGACCCCGTCGACCCGTTGCTGGATCATGCGGTTCAGAATAGCCTTCTCCCGTTCCGGCTTGTCCCAGGTGTTGCAAATGATCAAGTCGTATCCATGCTTGACGAAAACGTCCTCACTGGCGACCACGATACGGGTGAAGAACTGGTTCTCGAACTGCGGGACGAGGATGCCGATGAGTTTTCTGCTTTTCCCTTTCAGCGAGGAAGCCCCGATGCTTTTCACGTAATCCAGTTGCTTAGCCGCTTCCAATACCTTGCGGCGCGTCTGTTCACTGATGTAGCGTCCTTCTTTCTCGTTGAGCACATAGGAGACGGTAGCAGCAGTGGTACCGGCAAGTTTGGCAACATCCTTGAGGGTCGTGTACTGTTTCATTGGTGTCCTCCTGAAGCTCGGCAAACGATTGCTTGTTGAAATATACTAATAAGCAAACGTTTGCTTATGTAGCATTGCATAGGTTTTTCAACCTGTCAAATAAAAATCATCATTTTTTTATCTGTTGCATTGCTCCTTAACAGAGCAGGCTTGTCATGCTATACTCGCCCCATGGATATCAAGCAATTCGAACCACAACGACAACAGGTCGCTTCCTTCATGAAGCGACTGTATGATCGTCAACTCACTACTGCCAGCGGTGGAAACATCAGCCTGCGCCTCGATAAGGATTTGTTCTGCATCACCCCCTCGGCCTTGGACAAGGGGCTGCTGCGAGGTGAGGACATCGCCGTGGTTACACTCGAAGGGAGGAATTTGACGCCCCACCTTCGACTGAGCATAGAGACCGAGATGCACCGCCTCCTCTTGCTCGCCCGACCTGATTGTTCGGCGATCGTGCATGCGCATCCAACCTATGTCTCGGCATTCACCGCCATCAAAAGCAACGGTGTTTGTGCCATCAACACTCATTTGATCGCAGAATCCTACTATATTCTCGAAGACCCGGTGATGGTTGACTACCGCCTGATGGGAACGGTGGATCTTGCCGAGCAAGTCGCCGTTCAGGCCATCGACCATGAGGTGCTTCTCTTGGAAAATCATGGTGCGGTGGCGCTCGGGCGGTCAATGTTGGAAGCCTTCGACAAGATGGAGCTGTTGGAACGTGCGGCCCAGATGACGGTCATCACGGAACAGATGCAAGCCAAGGGATATGAGGTTTCTCCGCTTGAGCAAGGACGTCTGAAGCAATTGATGAGAATGAAGCACGGTACGTGAGGCAGGAGAACCTGTGTGCCTCAGCGTTTGGGGTACTGCTGAGGTGATGGATGAAACTAGAACTTGAGACAATTCCCGTCTGGGATGGAGTGCAAAGCCAGAGCGAGTGCTATCTGTGCGACCTTATGGCCGAGGCTCAGAAGGATGCCATTGCGTTCCATCTGGGCAACTCTGTCATGAATCCGGAGACCAGGGTCAGAGTCAATGAATATGGTTTCTGTACCAAGCATTGGCAACTGCTGGTTGCCGCCAACAAGGCGCAGGGAGTCGCCCTCATGGCCGACACCTACCTGGCAACCACCCGTACGAAAGCAGAAGGAGCCATCAACGCCCTTTTGGGTGCGAAGCGTCCCCGGCAGGCGAAAAAGGCCATCGCTGCTTTTGCCGCTGTCATGCGTGACCGAGAAAAAGGATGTCTGGTCTGTACTGCAATGCAGGAACGATTGAACCGATATCTCTACACAACCTGCTATCTCTGGGGGGATGATCCTGCTTTCAGGGAAGCCTTACGACAAGGAAAAGGGTTCTGTCTCCACCATTTCCAACTGCTGCTCCAGACTGCCGACCAAGCGCTCTCTGCGCAGCAATACCCAATATTCGTCCATGCGATTACCGAGACGGAAGTAATGAATCTGGACAGGATAGCCAATGATGTTTCCTGGATGACCCAGAAATACAAATCAGAGAATATGGACAAGTCGTGGAACGGGTGCGAGGATGCCCACAAACGGGGAGTGGACAAGATGACCGGTCGTCATCGCGTCATAGATCCGCTTTCTTGATCCTGGTCCGTTTCCTCCGGTCCTTGAGTCCCAGAAAAAGCTGGCTCTCATCTGCATCCCCTTCCACTTGGCGTTGCTTCAACAGCGTGGTGCTTCCGTCGACTTTGTGGAAATGCAGATATTCCATCCGCTCCTGGTTGGGACGGTACAAGAGTACGTACTCCTTTTGGGGAAGAAAAGCCGCACCCAAGACAAGTTTGCATCCTTGGTTCTGCAGTTCGTGCAGGGTATCCTGTTGGACTTTGGTCAAATAATCATTGCCCAGAATCACCGCCAATGTGCGCCCGCCTTTCCGGTCATGGACCAGAACATCGCAGCCCTGTGTCAAAATGTCGACCTTCAGATCCCCGGGGAGCGAGAAATAGGTAGGGCTGGCACTGTCTTGGCTCAAACCGAGCACACCCCGCAGGCTGCGCTGCAACTGCGAGGCAAGGCAGTGGGCGAGACTGGCTTTGGCTTTCGACCAGGAAAGAACCTGCTCATCCTCAAGCACAAGCTGTTTGAGGGCCTCATGAAAAGCCTCGAAGAGCAATATGGTTGTAGAACGTCCATTCCCGGCCATGAAGTTCTCCTAGAGGAAATCAACCGACCAGTGCATCTCGGCTACATGGGAGATGGTCTGGTAGATCGAGCAGTACCGTGTTGCAGTCTCGAATGCCTTTGAGAATTTCTGTTGGTTGTCCACGCCTGTTGCCTCGACGACAATATATACTTCCTGCAAGGTGGTGGGGACTTCCTCACGTTTCTCACCCTTCACGTCAAAGCTGATATGCTCCCAACCCACACGCATTTTAACCGCCAATTCCTCGAAGGTCTTGAAGAGGCAACCGGATAATGCGCCGAGTAGGTAGTCATATGGAGCACTGGATTTTCCTATTTCAAAACTTGCACCTGCATCGGTGGCGAATTGGTAATGCCCAGGTACAAAGTCTGCACGGATATGTTTTTTGTCACCCATGAATAATTCTCCTGTCCCTGCATCATAGCCCATTTGATGTACTTTTTCCAGCAAGAGAAGCAATTATGGATGGGCAGTGTGTGCTCTACAGTGTGTTTCGGTACGGATTTACATGCACCATGCAGTGCTTGACCTCCGGAAAGCTGATCTCGATGGCATGATGCACACGCTCGGCGATACTGTGTGCATCGACCAAGGACTGTGATCCCTCGGCGGAAATCTCCACATCCACAAAGCAGCGGGAACCGAAGGTACGGGTCTGCAGCAGATCCACCCCCCGCACCCCTTCCTGGTCGAGGATGACCCGTTTGATGGAAGAAACCGTCTCCTCATCGCAGGCGTGGTCCACCATCCTGTCCATTCCATCCTTGAAAATGCCCATTCCGACTCGAAAAATGAAT
The DNA here is from genome assembly GCF_050256055.1 of Sphaerochaeta sp. Taxonomy (NCBI): domain Bacteria; kingdom Pseudomonadati; phylum Spirochaetota; class Spirochaetia; order Spirochaetales; family Sphaerochaetaceae; genus Sphaerochaeta; species Sphaerochaeta sp. The sequence goes on from NZ_JBFWIJ010000008.1 coordinate 43,904, forward strand.
AGTGCAATGATGATGGCTGCTATTGAATCTGCAATCGGATAGCCAAACCGGGCTGCAACGATCCCGATCAAGCCGCCGGTGGTTGCCAGTACATCACTCTGGCTGTCCCATGAGGAAGCCATCAGGGCTGAGGAGCCGGTCTTCCTTGCCGCCCAACGGGTGTACAGGAACATGATCTCCTTGATGATGATCGAGGCAATGGCAGCGATGACGGCAAGGATACCGGGAGTCTGGTTGAGCAGATACGTTTTTTTGATGATCGTGACCGATCCATCGATCAATAAGCCAAGACCGACCACCATGATGATGCCCGAGAGCAGGATGGCGGCGATGCACTCCAGCCGTTCATGTCCGTATTGATGATCGTCATCCGATTCCTTCGCCCCTGCAGCAATGCCGATGGATGCAATGACGGAGCTGATCACATCACCTGCGTTGTTGATGCCGTCATTGAGCAACGCCCCCGAATGGGCAAAAAAACCGATGCTGATCTTACTGATGGCAAGTACCACATTATTGAGGATATTGATTCTGGAAACAATCAGTGCGAGATGCTTTTGCATGTTCTTTTCTCTCTTTTCTATGCAAAGACATCCATGGGATGGTCATTCCATGGATGATTCCCTCCACAGTAGAAGGCGTCGGCATATTTGTCAAGAAAAGCCCCGGAACAAATCCGGGGCTCATGATCAATCTTTCGGCTTGGGATAGTTGATGATCAGATGCAATTCATCCAACTGTTTCTGGTCGACTTGTGAAGGGGAGTCGTCCATCGGACTGACTGCCGCTGTATTCTTGGGGAAGGCAATGACTTCATGAATCGATGTCTGCTCGCTCATGATCATCACCATCCGATCGACACCCGGGGCGATGCCGCCATGGGGAGGCGGCCCATAACGGAAGGCATTGAGCAGGAAGCCGAAGCGTTCCTCCGCTTCCTGATCCTCGAAGTTGCAGATGCGGAAGATGCGCTTCTGCAATTCCACGTCATGAATACGAATGGAACCGGAGGCCACCTCATATCCATTGAGCACCAAGTCGTACAAATCACCTTTCACACTGCCCGGATCGGACTCGAGGGTGTCGAGATATTCGGCCTGAGGCATGCTGAACATATGGTGTGCAGCCTCCCAATGGCCTTCATCCTCATTGTACTCAAAGAGCGGGAAGTCGATGATCCAGCAGAATTCGAATCCCTTTCTGATCAAATGCAGATCCTTGCCGAGCTTGGTTCTTACGGCACTGAGGCTGGCACAGCACTTTTTCCAACTTTCGTGGGCGACAAAGAGGATCAAGTCGCCTTCCTTCGCATCCACTCGCTTCAGCAACGCTTCCTCCAAGCCAGTAAAGAACTTGGACACGCCGCCGCTCAACGACCGGTCGGCTCCTACCTTGATCCAGGCAAGACCCTGGGCGCCATAGATCTTTGCGGCTTCCTCGAGTTCGGTGATGTATTTGCGGGAGAAATCGACACCTTCGGTCCTCGGGGCACACAGTGCCTTGACGAAACCGCCTTTCGCGACAATTTCCTTGAAGGTGGAGAAGGTGGACTGTTCGGCCAGATCGTTCACATCCGAAAGCGGAACATCGAAGCGAAGGTCCGGCTTGTCGCATCCATAGGTATTGAGCGCATCGTGGTAGCTGAGTCGTCGGAAATGCACCGGAAGCTCATAATCCATGACATCCTTGAATACATGGTTGAACAATTCCTCCATCAGGGAAAGCACATCATCACGCTTGACGAAACTCATCTCCAGGTCGAGCTGGGTGAATTCAAGCTGGCGGTCCCCGCGGGCATCCTCATCCCGGTAGCATCGTGCAATCTGGAAATACTTGTCCATACCACCGACCATCAAAATCTGCTTGAGCAGCTGTGGACTCTGGGGAAGGGCATAGAACTTGCCTGGATATACGCGGCTGGGTACCAGGAAGTCCCGGGCTCCCTCGGGGGTGCTCTTGATCAAAGTCGGGGTTTCAATTTCCAGGAAACCACGGGAAGCGAGGAAGTTCCGGCAGGAAAGGATGAATTCGTGGCGGAGTCTGAGCCGCTGTTGCATCCCTTGGCTGCGCAGATCGAGATACCGGTATTTCAGACGGAGGTCCTCCCGTGTTTCCTTGCCGTCGTCGATCTGGAACGGAAGCGGCGCACACTTGCTCAGGATTTCGATCGATTCGGCTTTCACTTCAATTTCACCGGTGGACATCTCCGGATTGACCATGGAATCGGGTCTGAGGCGGACAAATCCGGTTACGGCGATGCAATACTCAAGATGCAACTCATTCGCCACTGCCTGCAGTTCTGCACTGGCATCATCATCCACCACGACTTGCGTTATTCCGTATCGGTCACGCAGGTTGATGAAATGCAAAGCGCCATGGTTGCGGTCACGATGCACCCAGCCATTGAGGACAACGTGTCTGCCGTTGTCAGCCTTGGTCAGTGCGCCACAGGTTGTTGTTCGTTGGGAAAATACTTCTTCAGCCATACTCGGTCCCTCTTGGGTCTCCTTTGGAAAGTATTCCCATACTATCGTATAGAGACCCAAAAGGCAATTGCTCCTACGAATTGAGCGACCGAACCACCACTTGTTTCTTCTGCAGGTATTCAATGGCCTGCACTGCGGCGATGGCTGCACTGGTGGTGGTTGTATAGGGAATTTTCAAGCGCATGGCGATGCTTCGGATCTCATCATCGCTGCTGTGGGCTTGGAAACCCATCGGGGTGTTGATCACCAGGGCGATCTGTCTGCTCTTCAGGTAATCAGTGACATTGGGCCGTCCCTCGTGCACTTTCTGCATGACTTCGCACATGATCCCTTCATTGAAAAGAAAAGCTGCCGTTCCCTTGGTTGCCGCGATGGAGAAGCCCAGCTCGCACAGCCGTTTCACCACGGGAAGGATTGTCATTCGATCCTTTTTATTCACACTCACGAACACCTTGCCTGCAACCGGCAGACGATTTCCTGCACTTATCTGGCTCTTGGCGAACGCCTCGCCGAATGTCTTGCCCAATCCGATCGACTCACCGGTCGAGCGCATTTCAGGTCCCAAGGCCGGATCGACGTTACTGAAACGGTCGAAGCTGAATACTGCTTCCTTCACCGCCCATCCGGTCCTGCACCTGCCCATCGCACGCTGTCCCCTGCTTTGTACCAACCCTTGTTGGACCAAGTCCTGTCCTTCCCAGATGCGTACGGCGCATTCGATCAAATCGACTCTTGAGGTCTTTGAGATGAAGGGTACTGTACGGCTTGCTCTCGGATTGACTTCGATCAGATACAACAGACCATCCTTGGCTGCAAACTGGATGTTCATCAATCCTTTCACCTTGAGTGCCAAAGCAAGCATATGCGCCCATTCCTGCATCTGCTCCAGAATCTGCGGTGAAGACTTGTAGGGCGGGAAGACTGCAGCGGAATCCCCGCTGTGGATGCCCGCCGCCTCTATATGCTGGAGGATACCCCCGATGTACAGGCTCGATCCATCCGATACCGCATCCAAGTCATACTCGAAAGCATCCTCCAGAAACTGGTCGACCAGCACCGGTTCCTCCTTGCTGGCTTCAATGTGTCCCAGCTGGGCCAGGCCTTGCTCATCGTAGACGATGTACATCCCCCTTCCGCCGAGGACAAAGGATGGTCGGATCAACACGGGGAATCCGACTTCCTGGGCAAGCGGAAGGATGTCCTCCGTCGCTTCTGCAATCCGGTTTTTCGGCTGTCTCAGGCCGAGTTCCCGTACCAGAGCAGAGAATTTCCCCCGGTCCCCTGCATCCAGAAGACCCGCAAGGCCGGTTCCGACCAGGCAAGCTCCCGAAGCGGTAAGCGAGGCGGCAAGATTCAACGGTGTCTGGCCCCCCAATTGGACCACTACCTGGTTCGTTCTTTCAAGTCGAAGGATTTCCTTCACTTCCTCAGCACACAGACTTTCCATATACAGACGGTCGCTGATATTGAAATCCGTGGAGACCGTTTCGGGATTGCTGTTGACCATGATGGTCTTCTTCCCCAATTTCCGGTAGGCGAGGGAGGCGAGCGTACAGCAGGTATCGAACTCAAGACCCTGGCCGATCCGATTCGGACCGCTTGCCAGGATTACCACCGCATTTTCTCCCAATCCGCTGGCCTCGTTGGTCTCCCCGTAGGTGGTGTAGAGATAGGGCGTCAAAGCATCGAATTCCCCTGCACAGGTGTCCACATGGTGGGTGACCGGATGCAGTTCGTAGGCATAGCGGAGCCGTTCGATGTCCTGATGGATCCTACCGGTCAAAAAGGCGATGTGCCGATCGCTGATGCCCGCTTGCTTCGCCTCAAGGAGCGTAGGGTAGTCGAGCTGCCTTTGGATGGCTTCTTCCAAGGTATATTGCTGGACAAGCAGGTTGAGGAACCATCGGTCGAAACAGGTGATACGTTCAATTTCTGCAAGGGCGTCAAGGCCTTGCCTGCACAAGGTGGTGTAGGCGGCCAGTAACCGCAGAGGATGGGCGCTCCTGAGGAAACGGTCGACATCCTCGGGGGTGTAACGGCCGGTGGCGACCAGATCACACAATCCCTCCAGTTTCCGTTCCGAAGCGCGGATGCCTTTGTTCAAGGCTTCCAGCGCGGTCCTTCCGAGTGCCAGAGCTTCCCCGACACTGCGCATCTGTGTTCCCAACGCGGAGAAGGGGAGCGGGAATTTTTCCAATTCGAACCGGGGAACCTTTACGGCGCAATAATCGAGCACCGGCTCGAAGCAGGAAACGGACTGACCGGTTATTTCGTTGACCACCTCGTCAAGCGTGTAGCCGACCGCAAGCTTTGCCGAGCATCGGGCGATTGGAAACCCGGTTGCCTTGCTTGCCAAGGCAGAAGAGCGGGAGACTCTCGGATTCATTTCGATGACCACCATCCTTCCTGTTTCCGGATGGACGGCAAACTGAACGTTGCTGCCGCCGCAGTCCACCCCCACCGCCCTGAGAATGGCGATGGATGCATTGCGCATTTTCTGATAGAGCTTGTCATCGAGGGTTTGGATGGGGGCGATCGTAATACTGTCACCGGTATGCACCCCCATCGGATCTATGTTTTCGATCGAGCAGACGATGATGGCGTTGTCGGCCTTGTCCCGCATCACCTCCATCTCGAATTCCTTCCAGCCGATCAGGGATTCCTCGATGAGGGCTTCTCCGGCCGGACTGGTTTCCAATGCATGTTCAAGCAAATCGGGGAATTCCTCGGCTGTATAGGCGATCGATCCACCCATGCCGCCCAGGGTATAGGAAGGCCGGATGATCACCGGGAAGGGGAAGGTGGCCAACACTTCCTTGCCTTCCTTGAGCGAATGCACGACTTGGCTACGCGCGCTTTCCAGACCCAAGCCTTCCACCACCTGTTTGAAGGCGCCCCGGTCCTCGGCCAATTTGATCGAAGCGATGGAAGAGCCGATGACCTCCACCCCGTATTGGATAAGCAATCCCGCCTTGTCGAGTTCGAGGGCCAGATTAAGGCTGCTCTGGCCTCCCATGGTCGTCAGGATGGCATCCGGACGTTCCCGTTGGAAAATCTGTTCTACATACTCCACCTTCAATGGATCGAGGTAGACTTGGTCGGCCAAGGAGGGGGTGGTCATGACGGTCGCCGGGTTGGGATTGAGCAGGATCACCTCATATCCCTCTTCCTTCAGGGCTTTCACCGCCTGGGTTCCGCTGTAGTCGAACTCGCAGGCTTGTCCTATGACGATCGGGCCGCTGCCTACGATCAGAATGCGTTTGATATCGCGCCGTGCACTCATGAGCGGGCCTCCTCTGCAATTTTGATGAAACGGTCGAAAATCCAGGTTGCATCCTGTGGTCCGGGGGATGCTTCGGGGTGGAACTGTACGCTGCACACCTGTTTGGCGGTGTGATACAACCCCTCTATGGTGTAGTCATTGGCGTTGCGTAGCCAGACATGTACCGCATCAGGGAGAGACGCTTCTTCACTGGCATATCCGTGGTTCTGGCTGGTGACGAAGCAGGCTTTGCTGTCAAGGTCGATGATCGGATGATTTCCTCCGTGATGACCGTACGGAAGTTTTATCGTCCTGCCTCCCAATGCCCAGGTGATCAACTGATGCCCCAGACAGATGCCGAAGACAGGGAGTTTCGTGATGACTTCCCTGGTCATCTCCACCGCCTCGATGAGCAAGGCGGGATCTCCGGGTCCGTTGGAAAGCAACATTGCATTGCATCCGGATTCGAGAATTGTTCGGGCTTTTACATCCGGGGGGAACAGGGTGACGCCGACCTTCCGCCGATAGAGTTCGGCAATGATGGAACGTTTGATGCCGAAGTCAACAAGTGCGAATCGCAGGACCGGGGTGAATGGGACGGAACCTGCAATCGGTGGATCGTAGATCACCTGCTTGGTCGCCACATTTTCGATCAGGTCCCGTTCGCCCAGATGGGGGAAGGCCCGGACCGATGCAAGGGCAGCCTCATACTGCTGCTGCGAAAGGTCCGATGTGTCCGCATCAAAGATGATGGCGTTCTGAGACCCTTTGGTGCGAAGGTGGATGGTCAGGGAACGGGTGTCGACTGAGGTGATGCCCACTACATGATGGTGGGTAAGGTATCTATCCAAAGAGACCCTCTTCATAGGAAGAGGGCCTTCATACACGGATCGTACAATCAATGCGGAACAACTGATGCCGCTGGGATGCTTCAGTCCTTCGTCAAACGCAGGATCGCATCCATAATTCCCTATGTGGGGGTAGGTCATCACCACCATCTGCCCATGATACGAGGGGTCGGTCAGGATTTCCTGATAGCCGGTCATGCTGGTGTTGAATACCAGCTCTCCTGCAACAATACCTTGGCCAAGGTGTGGTGCAGGGGCGCCGAACCTTCTTCCTTTGTACAGGGCTCCGTCTTCCAGAAGTAGAAAGCGTGTTTCCATAGCTGCTCCATCTGTGTGTATTCCAGCGGATGATAGCGAAAATGAGAAGGTTATGCAACACTATTTGCATGAATATACAACAATTTCCGGAAAATAACGAATAAATGCAACAAAATACACCAAATATGTTGCATTATTGCTGTGTATCCCCCATGGTGAAGTGTTCGGGGTTGAATGCATCTCCACCCAACCACAGATCGATGCGCAAACCACTGTCCGAGTTGTCGACACTGGCGTGTTTAATCTGCCAGCCGATCAATTTCAAGCGTGCATCCCAGGTCATGTCATGGCCTGCCATCATTCCGTAGTATTCGGCCAGCTCCGGCCTGCTCTGTTTGGGATTGAGGGCTTGGTAGATCTTTTGTATTTCCTCTTCCGACCTTATCTGGTCATCAAAGAAGCTGACATGAGCACCATCCTCTTCCTGGTGGAGGGAAACCACCAGACGAAGCGGATTGCCTTGGAGCAGGAAGTTGGTAACTTCCCCTATGAGTCGTCCGAGAAACTCTTTGCGTTTCATCGTGTGAAATCCTCCTTCGGGCGATTGGTCGAATACCATTGGAAAATGGCGACAAAAAGACTGGCGGTCAGGCCACCGGCAAACCCGTTGTTATACAGATCCAGTCCCGCATGCCATTGCGCACTCACTTCCACCATGATCAGGTGTACAAATCCTGCCAAGAGTCCGGCAAGAAATCCGAACTGGCCGGCGATGGGCGCCAATGTGGTGGAAAAAAGGGCGGCAAGCAACGGTCCCGGGGCGGTGAGGTCCTTGCCGAACACCAGGGTTGCAACAACCACGCCCAGAACAACGGGAATTGTATTCTTCAAGGTTTTTCCAAAACCTCCAAACGCCATGATGGTGAGGATTCCTCCGATGACCGGTCCGTTGACCGGTGATCCGATTGCCTGTACATAGGCAAACGCAAGCAATCCAAGCAACCCGATATTGAGCAGGGTTCCTCCGGTATACCCGGTGTCGAAGAAATCATATGGAAGGCGGCCGGACAGCTTTTGGATTTCCAACAGGCCCTTGCATCCCTGCCTGGGGTTTTCGATGAACAGCCCCAAGACCAGCAAAGCGAGGCTGAACAGCGGGACCAGCAAGAACAGGGGAAGGGAGAATGCCTCATTCCAAGTGATGGTGATGGTTTCCATCTTTCTTGCTGCAATAAGAAGGTTTGCTGCAAACAGGCCGATGAAACCACAGCTGAATCCGATGTTGTAGAGATTGTATCCCTGGTGGAGCTGCAACATGGATCCTGCAACGGCAGGAAGTATGAACCCGACTGCAATGCCGCTTGCAAGTCCCAACGGGATGGAAAAAAGAGGATGCAAGCCGAGCGAGAACATGAGGTAGGTGACCAGCGGACCCAAGGCGGTACCGAAGAGGGCTATCAGGCTGTAGGACCCGAAGCTCTTGTGGGCGAACTTGCTGGCAAGAAACACCCCGAGCATGATGGGAATGCAGTTGAGCAGCGTATTGCCGAAGAAAGAGAACCCCATCATGGTCAGGATGGCAGAAAGAGTGGGGCCCGAAAGGCTGACCGAGGCGTTGAAGACCAAAATCAGGGCAAGGACGCCGACGGTGGCTGCATTGAACATTGCAGTACCCACGCCTTCGAAGGTGAAGTCATTGATCAGTCTGGCGCTCTTGGTCTGCAGCACCAATGTTTGTTTGAGAACCTCCACGGGACCTTCTGTGATGATTCCTGTCAGGGCCAACATCGTGATGAGCATGATCATCACCAGATACAAGGTACGTTCTGTTCGCTGCACGGTGCCTCCTGTTGTCTCTACTTGCATGCTAGCCGGTGGGACAAGCGTGTGCAAGTCAATTTTGCCAAAGAAGAAGGCCGCCATTTGCAGAGGCGGCCTTCTTGGCGGGAAATACGAGCTTTCAGTACAACAGAGATATGGTTCCGCTGACCGTGTTCATCTGGACGGTATGTGATGCGTCCCCTTCCTGGACGTTGGTTTTCTTTTGTTCCTGACTCTGTCCGTTGAACCGGATGTCGCCGCTGAGCGTGGAGGCGGTGATATCCAGGTCCTTGGTTTTGCGCAGATCCAGATCGAGGGTTCCGCTGGTGGAGGACGCTTTCAGCGAGCCTTGGCTCGACAGATTTGCCTGCGTTTGGATGCTGCCGCTGATGCTCTTGAGCACGGCATCCTTCGTTTGGATCTGCTGCACCTCGATCGTACCGCTGGTTGTCGCCAGTTCCACCGAGCGGGCAGCGGTTATGCTGCTTGCATCGATGCCTCCGCTCACTGAGGCAAGTTTCACTTGGTCCTTTGCCTCCAGCGAAAGAATATCCAGACCCCCGCTGGTGCTCTTCAGCTCCACCCGATTGGCTTTGAGTGCCGGGATGACCCGGATGTCACCGGACACCGATGCTGCTTCAAGGAAATCGACGGTATCGACGGGCAGGGTGACCACCAAGGGAGCGGGCGTATAGGAAACGAAATGCAGGAACCAGTGTTCGACGGGCTTGACCTCAACGGTTACCAGGTTTCCTTTCTTGTCGACATGGAGGACATCGCGTTCATTTCCGCCGACCGAGAAGGAAATCTGTTTGGCATTCGGATCCACCTCGATGACGATATCGTTGGTGATGGTTGATATCTTCAGGGAATCGGATGCCTGGAATGCCAGATTCTGCGTGCTTCGGTTTTCCGTTCCCCGTCTTTCCCAACCTTTGACGAAGGAAAAGACGATCGAAAGGAGGATGACCAGGATGATCAAGAAGATCTTGTTGGCCTTGGTATCACTGAGCATATCACTGTCCTTGTTGGAAACGATCGTCCCAATCCCGTTCCTTGTTGAACATTTCGCTTTCCATCTTCTCAACCTTGCGCTTGAGCCGTTCGTATTCGGCTTTCAGCTCTTCCTCACTCTGTGAGCTCGAGGAAGCTGTGCTGTTGTTCGTATAGATGGTTTCGCTTGCCTCATAACCCGGATTCATGGGGATGAGCAGAGCCGCTGCAAGGTAGATCAATGCACCAGGGAAGACTCCGGTGAACAGAATCACCAGGAACACAATCAACCGGACGGGTTCGGCGGGCAGGTCGCGCCATTCAGCAAGGCCGGTGCAAACCCCGAAAATCTTTCCCCGAGGGGATCTGTACAATTTTTTGGTAGCCATAGCAATCATTCCTTCCATTCCTTATCGTGTACACCTTCGGTTTTCTCCCTCCGGTTGTTCATTATTGTTTCCAGATTCGCAAGCCGCTGCTGCAGATCGTTGATACCCTTTTTCAGCTCTTCTCGTTTCGAACCCTGCTGCCAGGCGACGAAGGAAGGGTCCCAGGACGCATCCTTCTTGCCTTTGCCGTGTTTGATCCTGACATCACTGTAGGTCCCCGGGGGAAATCCCATTTCCATCTCCCGCATTCTCAGCGCCGCTTCGATTTTCTTCTTACGTAGCGTATAGCGATGGTCGATGGTTGAAACGATGATGATGAACGTGAAGATGACCGAGAGAATCCATACCGCTTGCATGTCACACCCCTTCCTTATAATCCGGCCCGTTTGCGAAGTTCTGCGATCTCGGCATCGATGTCATCCATCTCCTCCAAGTCCCTGAATTTCTCGTCGAGGGAGGAAGCAGTCCGCCGATTCAGGTCATTGTTGGCCTGCATGCGGTCGATCTTCTCTTCCATATCATTGAACCGGTTGAAGGTGGCTCCTTCATTCGCCCGTCTAAGGGTCTCTTGGGCAGCCTGTTCCTCGCGGGCACGCTTGGCTCGTTCGGCCATCATCTGGTATTTCTGTTTGACGGCGGTCAACTTGTCCTCGATCTGATTGATTTCGCCTTTTGCCGTCTTGATCAGTTCATCATACGAAGCCAGTTCCTCACTCAGGTGGTCGAGGGTGGCCTTCGCCTGCTTTCTTTCCAACAAGGCTTCACGTGCCAGATCCTCGCGTCCCTTGCTGATGGCAAGCTCCGCCCGGTTCTGCCAGCGTTCGACGGCATTGAGTGCTTCCTTGTACGAGCGATCCGTCTTTGCCCTGCTGGCCATCTTGGCCGCACAGGAACTCTTCAGCTCGATCAAGGTATCTTCCATTTCCTGCATCATCAACTTGATCATCTTTTCCGGATCTTCCGCCTTATCCAGCAGCGAGTTGATATTTGCATTGACTATGTCCAAGAATCTTGAAAATACTCCCATACTCTTTCTCCTTAGGTAGTAGTACCACCTGTGTGTCTGAAAATCCAGATGCACGAACCGTGCCAATAATTGAAATTGTCTAAAAAATCTGCTAATTCGCCAAATTACCAAGGATTGCGTATGTCCCTCTTTTCTCCCTTCGTCTGCTGTGGTACCCTAACGCTGGTGAAACCGGCCAATGATGGCAAAATTTACCAAGTGAGGAATGTCCCATGGATGCAGTGCAGGGAGGATACAATCAACAGCCGCTCGGGGAGAGCGAGGTGTTTCTTGATTTCCAAAGCAAACTCAGCAGGGCTGCAACCGTCAACCGTTCGGTATTGCTGGTAGGCGAACGGGGAAGCGGAAAGGAAATCGCCGCCAGAAGGCTGCATTATCTTTCTTTGCGATGGCAACAGAACCTGGTGACGGTCAACTGTGCAGCCCTTCCGCCCTCCTTGATAGAGACCGAGCTCTTCGGATATGAACAGGGAGCCTTCACCGGAGCCCAGAAAACCCGCAAAGGTCGGTTCGAGGAGGCCGAGGGAGGGACGCTCTTCCTGGATGAGATCGGCCTCATCCCTCTGGAAGTCCAGGAGAAAATCCTGCGGGTGGTTGAGTACGGCACATATGAACGAGTCGGTTCTTCGGTGACCCATGAAGCGAATGTCAGGATCATCGGAGCGACCAATGCCGACCTGCCCACCCTCTGCGATGAGGGAAAGTTCAAGGAGGACCTGCTTGACCGGCTCTCATTTGAGGTGTTGTTCTTACCGCCACTGCGTGAACGGGGTGAGGATATTCTGCTGCTTGCAACCTACTTCGCTTCAAAAATGGCCTTGGAATGCGGCAGGAAGGAAATGCCCTCCTTCTCGGATGATGTGCAACAGCAACTGCTTGCCTATCCATGGCCGGGCAACGTCCGGGAATTGAAGAACGTCATCGAACGGGCGGTCTATCGAAGTGATTGCGCCCTCATCGAACACCTGCAGTTCAATCCCTTTGCAAATCCATTTTCACCGGTTCGGATGAATACAGCCGAAACCGAGGAGCCGACGACGGAACACCCGCTGGATCTGCTCGGTTTCGAGCAGGCGAGGATAGAGCTTGATGTCTCCTACTTGTCCCAAGCCCTTGCCAATGCAGGGGGGAATCAGAAGGAAGCAGCAAAGCTGCTCGGCCTCACCTACGACCAGTTGCGGGGGTTGTATCGGAAATATCAGGACCGTCTGTAAAGATCGGACAGAACATCAACGATGTTCTGTCCAGAGAGAAATGCTCTATATTGTCATGAGAATTCGTGTATTGCGACTATCGTGAGGGAAGCATTACTGCTGCGAGCAGATAAGCGATGGTAACCGGTACGAACCCCACCGAGAAGAGCAGGACGATACCGACAATCCGCAGCAGTCCTACCGGCAGTCCCGACCAGGTTGCCAAGCCTTGGAATACCCCCAAGATCAGACCTCGTCTTTCCCGATAGAGGGTTCTCCCCTCTTCTCTGGTGTAGTACTCCATTATTTCTGCTCCTTCTTCTTGCTCATCGACTGCTTCAGACTCTCCAGTTCGGCCTCAAGAGCACTGTCGTTCTCCATCTTGGTGAACTCGTCGCTGGCAGTGGGGGTGCCGTGGTAGCCTGCCATCTCTGCATCGGCTTCCATCCGTTCGATCTTGCTTTCCAGCTCGCTGAACTTGCGGGCAAGCTCCGCACTGTCACTGTTCTTCAGCGTCATGGCGACCTGCTTCTTTTCCTTTGCGCTTCTGGCGCGCTGGACCAGGATCTGCTGCTTGTCCTTCACTTCCTTCAATTTGTCGGAAATCTGGGCAAGTTGGCTGGTCTGGCTGGTAAGGATCGAGGCGATGGTGGCCAGCTGTTCGTCGCAACGCTTCACTTGTTCAGAAGCAAACCGCTTCTCAACCAAAGCCTCTCTGGCCAGGTCTTCCCTGCCGTTGGTGATGGCGAGCTTCGCCCGGTCTTCCCAACGAAGGACGGATTTTTCGAATTCAGCCTTTTCCCGTGCCAAGCTCGTCTGTTCGGCTTTTCTGGCAGCCATGGAAGAACGAGCCTTGGTCTGTGTCTCCTCCAGTTCGGTGATCATCAGGCTGATCATTTTTGCCGGATCCTCAAGCTTGTCCAAAGCACTATTGACATGGGAATTGAAGATATCGGCGATACGTTTGAACATCTGCATCATTGTCTCCTTTCGCCACTGTGTGGCTGGTATGGTTTCGTTTTGTACATAGACACTATTGCATATGGCGTGCCAACTTTCTAAAAGCAGTGAAAACACGCTGTTTTTTTCGGAGAAATCGTGAAAATCCGGTTGATTTGCATTGGTGATGGTGAAAAATGCCAATTGCCTTGGGAATCAATGCCATTACATTCAGCTTGTAAGGGTTCAGCAGAGTGTGTAGACTGAGGTGCATGAGTACCTTATATATGGTGGCCACCCCCATCGGGAATCTGGATGACATCACCTACCGGGCAGTACAAACGCTGCAGACGGTCGAGGTGATCGCCTGTGAAGACACGCGGCATACCCAATTGCTGCTTTCCCATTACAACATTTCCAAACGCCTGATCGCCTGTCATGCCCATAATGAGATCAATTCCGCCCAAGGCATCGTCGCCCTGCTTTCCGACGGGAAGGATGTTGCATTTGTCTCAGATGCCGGTACACCGGGTATCAGCGATCCCGGTTCACGAGTGGTGAGCGCCGTACGCAATGCGGGCTTTCCCATCGTACCCATTCCCGGGCCTTCCGCCCTTGCCACCCTGGTCAGCGTTGCCGGCTTTGTGGGGAAGACTTTCACCTTCGAGGGATTTCTCAGTCCGAGGAAGGGAAGGAGAACCAAGCGTCTAGAGGCCCTGCTGGCCCGCGATGAGGCTTTCATCATCTATGAATCCCCCTTCAGGATCATAAAGACACTGCAGGAAATCGGGGCGCTCGATGAAAAACGCACCGTGGTGGTCGGCCGGGAGATGACGAAGAAGTTTGAGGAGTTTCTGCAAGGGACTGCACGATCGGTAGCCGGACAATTGTCCGATCGACCTGCGGTCAAAGGGGAATTCGCCGTACTGGTAGCCCCCTCGGAGGCAGCGCAAGACGATGATAACGATAGCGAAGCTGAATAGCCTGAAGGACCGCACCTGCGTACGTAAGACTGCGCTTCTGTTCCACCAATCGGCGAATCTTGCCCTGCAGGGGAACGAGGACCGGACCTATATCCAGGCGCTGACCGGCCTGTTCTCCAACTCCCAATTCACCACAGTGCTTGATGGGCCGACGCATACGCGTTTGTTGCAATTGGCTTCTGCTTTACCTGGGAAGACAGGGAGGGAGCTTGCCCTGCTGTGTGACGACATCCACTATCTTCTGCTGGGTGCCTTGGGCAGCGATCCCTCCGATTGGGATTTTGTGGATGCGCAAGGACAGTTGGATCCTTCCAAGCGGCGGGTGTTGGATCATATCCTGGTGCTTGACCGGCTTCGTTCCCCCTACAACGTAGGTTCGATTTTCCGCAGTGCGGATTCCTTCGGGGTGAAAAAGATCTATCTGGTGGAAGGGAGTGCAAACGTCGAACATCCACGGACGGATCGGACAAGCAGAGGATGCACCCATACCGTGGATTATGAGATTCTCGCAGAGGATGCCTTGGTGCAGGCGCTTTCGGCACTCAACCTGCCGATTTTCGCCTTGGAGACCGGGGGAACGAACCTTCAGGGCTTTGCCTTTCCCCAAAAAGGCGTAGGCATCATCGGAGGTGAGGAGCTGGGCGTCAGCCCGCAGCTGCTCAACCTGTGCGATGCATCCCTTGGACGGGTTACGATCGAGCAAGGGGGAACCAAAGGTTCCCTGAATGTGGCCGTTGCCGCTGGAATCATGATGCATGGATGGTATCAGGCATGAGAATTTTTTCTTCCACTTCCCTGGATGCTGAACAGAATTATCAGCGTATGACCGAGCAACCGGTCAAATCATTGGTGTTGCAATTGGCCACCCCGACGATCATCAGTATGCTCATCACCACGTTTTACAATATGACCGATACGATTTTCGTCAGTCGGTTGGGAACCGAGAGCAGTGCGGCAGTGGGAATCGTATACTCGATCATGAGCATCATTCAATCCATCGGGGTCACCTTGGGCCAAGGTTCGGCGAACACCGTCTCCCGGTTGCTCGGCGCAAAGCAGCGCAAGGAAGCGGACCAGGTTTTCAGCACGGCATTCTTCACCTCGATCGCCTTGGCCTTGCTTTTCTCTGTCTTGGGACTTTCTTTCACCCGCGGCTTCGTCCGGTTTCTCGGCTCTACACCCACCATTGAGCCCTATGCCGTCCGGTATGCGTCGGTCATCCTCATCGGTGCTCCCTGGATGGCGGTCAGCTATACCATGAACAATAACCTGCGCTCGGAAGGCAAGGCGTTTCTGGGAATGATCGGAATGAGTACGGGAGCAATCCTGAATGTCATCCTTGATCCGATTTTCATTTTCGCACTGCACATGGGAATCCAAGGAGCCGCGCTTGCCACCGTGCTCAGCCAGGGTGTCAGTTTTGCCATCCTGATTTCCCATTTTTTGCGCAAACGGAGCAATCTCACGCTTGGCTTCAGATATATCCGGCTGAAGTGGTGGATCTACCGCAGTATTCTGGTGGTGGGTGCTCCTTCCTTGTTCAGGACTTTGCTGCATACTGTATCGGCCATCTGCCTGAACGTGTTCTCAGCCCCCTTCGGGGATGAGGCCATTGCCGCCATGTCCATCACCACCCGCGTGATGCAATTCCTCAACTCCGCCTTGATCGGTTTCGGGCAGGGCCTGCAACCGGTGGCCGGTTTCAGCTGGGGCGCCAAACGCTATGATCGTCTGGTGGAAGCCTTCAAATTCTGTGTTCGTACCGGAGTGTTTGCATTCACGCTCATCGGGGCGGTGTGCTTCGTCGGAGCCAAGTACATCATGCTGCTGTTCCTCTCCGATCCTGTGGTGGTTGCCATCGGTACGGTTGCGATCCGCTACCAATGCATCCTCATGCCCCTCTCAGCGTACAATACGCTCAGCGGTATGGTTTTCCAGAGCACCGGTCACGGGACGAGCAGTTCCATCCTTGCCTTGGCAAGGCAGGGGTTCTTCTTTGTACCGGTAGTATCGCTTTTGCCCCTGTTCATCGGACTGCAAGGCGTACAGCTTGCCCAACCGATCGCAGACATTGCAACCTTCATACTCTCCCTGGCGTATATCCTGCCTTTCCTCAAAAAGCTCAGGACCTTATCCTCGATTGGATAGAACTGCCTGGTACATGCGCTTCAACCGGTCCTCGATTTCAAAATTGAAATTCCCCGCACTCCAATTGCCCTTGGCATTGCGGATGCCGATGGGACGACCGGTAAGCAACTGCATTCCCTCATCGATATTGCTGATCGGATAAATGGAGAACTGTTTTTCCTTGATTGCGTTCAGTACCTCATAGGGAAGAATAAGATTCCGTACATTCTGGATGGGGATGATCACCCCTTGTCGACCGGTCAGTCCGGTAGCCTGACAGGTACGGAAGAACCCCTCGATCTTTTCGTTGATGCCACCAACCGGTTGGATCAAGCCCATCTGGTTCACCGATCCGGTGACGGCGATGTCCTGACGGATGGGAAGATCTCCGATGGCCGAGAGCAGGGCGTACAGTTCACTGGAGGAAGCACTGTCCCCGTCGACCTCGGCATAAGATTGTTCGAAGGCGATGCCTGCATAGATGGAAAGTGGGAAGGATCGGGCATAATGCTTACGCAGGTATCCTTCCAGGATGAGCAGTCCTTTGTCGTGGATTTCTCCACTCAATCCCGCTTCATGCTCGATGTTGACGATTCCTTCGTTTCCGGGGGCTACCGTACAGGAGATGACGGTAGGGGTGCCGAAGGACGCGCTTCCCCGATCCATGACTGCCAGTCCGTTGACCACCCCGATCTTGGTCCCGGAAAGGCTGATGATCATTTCACCGTTGATGATTTCCTCATTGATCTTGCTTTCGCTGATGCCGTTGGCATAGGAGCGTTCATCGTTGACTTTAAGGATCAACTGGTCATCTATCTGGTCCTTTCCCGTCTGACGGGCCCACCAATCAGCTTCCTCCAGCAGATCGTATAGTGCGGAAAACTGGGTTGAGAGATGACTGCGTGACTCCACATACCAACAACTGTAGCGAAGCAACTGGGAGAATGCGCTCTCAGCGATGGGCAGCAACCGGTGCCACTTGGCGTATGTATCCAGATTGGTGATGCTTTGGGCTATGGTTTGTGGGTTCAACGGCATGGAATAATCGAATTGAGAACTTATCTTGAACAGGGTGAGAAAGCGTTCATCCCCCTCAGCAAGGGTGTCGAACGTATCCTCGGTCCCAATGAGAATGACTTTAACCGGAAGATTGACCATCTGGGGACGGACTACGCTGTTACGCAACTCCCCCTTCACTCCGACTCCTCCCTCCAATGCCAAGGCATGGGCATCGAGATAGCGTTTAAGTGCGTCGTACAGTCCCGATTCACTGAGCAATTCCTCAGCATCAATGATGATGAAACCTCCGGATGCTTCCAGAAGCGAACCTGCGTGCATCGCGAGATGGGGGATTTTCTCGTTCGGGTCGACCGATCCGAAAAGATTGGAGAACGAAGGGTGGGATTCGATGACCAACGGACGCTCGGTGCTTCGTGCGTGGTTGACCAGCAGATTGACCCGGTATTTGGTAGCGATTGGATCGGCCTTGATCGCCTTCTCATCCAAATGCTGGAGATGAGTCGCCTGTCTTGCAAGGTCGGCTTTCAAATGGTTGAAATATTCTCTGACCGGAAAGGCTTGGAATTGCGCCTCAAGCTCGCTTACAAGGGCAAGAGAACGGGGGAGGAAGTCCTTTTTCTCGAACGCCAGAGCCAGGATCTCCTGATTGAATTGCTGGCAGGCATCACAGAAGATCTCACCTTGTCCTGCGGGGAACACCAATGCCTTGGGGCTGTCTGGCTGGGGAAAATTGCAGACGTATACGACGTCCCGGAGCAGTGTGGTGTCACTTCGCAGTTGTTGGATGCAATATTTGACCGCTTCATGCCGTCCACTGCCGCTGTCGCCGCTGACAAAGATGTTGTATCCACTTTTTTGCAGGGAAAGTCCGAGGGTAAGGGATCTGAGGGCACGAGGTTGGCCGACGATGCGTTCACTGCTTCCAAGCGTTCTGCCAGCCTGGATTGTCTGCAGATCGAAATCGAAGGATGCTTCTTCGTAAGTAAGAGGGCGGACCCTCGTCGTTGCTTCTTGCATGCTCGAACTATAGGTGGTGGAACAAAAGGTGTCAACTCTTTATACTGCACCTATGAAACGCTCGGAATTAGTCACCTATCTTGATACCTATTTGCAAGTTGCATCCTTCATAGGAATCGACCGTTCCCTCAACGGTTTGGTCGTAGGCGGCCGGGACCGCGCAATAGGCAGGGTTGCCTTTGCCGTCGATGCCTGTCTGTCCACCTTCCAGAAAGCCCTGGAATGGGAAGCTGATCTTTTGGTGGTGCACCACGGATTGTTCTGGGGGTCCCCGCTTTCGGTCACCGATGCCCATTATCAGCGTCTGCGCACCCTGATCGAAGGGAATCTGGATCTGTATGTTGCGCATCTTCCCCTTGATGCCCATCCTGAGGTGGGCAACAATGCGGTCATGGCGAAACGACTGGGCCTTGCAGAGGTACGTCCGTTCGCCCCGTACAAAGGGGTATCGCTCGGGTATATGGGTACGCTTTCCCAAAAACGTGATCCAGCATGGGTATGTTCGACCCTCGGTTTCGACCATCCAACGATGCTCCCATTCGGCAAGGCACAGCTGCAAACGATCGGGATTGTCAGTGGAGGGGCGAGCGATGATGTCCATGCGGCTTTGGCGGAAGGTTTGGATTGTTTCATCACCGGAGAGGTTGAGCACCAGATCTACCACGATGCATTGGAAGCGGGAATCACGGTGATCGGGGGAGGACATTACCAGAGCGAGGTGTTCGGTGTACAGGCGCTTGGTGAACACCTGCAACAAACCTTTGGTCTTTCCACCCACTTTGTTGCCAACCCAACCGGGTTATAGTATAGTCACCACTATGGCACCAAAACAACACAGTCGATATCTGCCCTTGCTGCTTACGGTTTTCATTCTCTTGCTCGACCAGCTTTCCAAAGCTTGGATCGTCGCCCATATTGCAGAGAATACGGTGGGGTATCGGTTCCTTGGTGATTTTCTGGCCATCGTGCATGTACGCAACACGGCCATCGCTTTCAGTATGGGCGATTCGTTGCCGTTGATGGTAAAGTTCCTTTTCTTCATCCTGGTGCCCCTTGCTTTGGTGGTTGCCGTCTGCATTGTCTACGGTTCGAGGAAGTTTACGCTTTCATCCTTCCATCGTTGGGTGCTTGCCTTGTTCCTCGGCGGGGGGATCGGAAATTTGATCGACCGTATGTTCCGCGATTTCCGGGTGGTCGACTTCATCAGCGTAAAGGTCTACGGTTTCCTCGGATTCGAGCGTTGGCCGACTTGGAATGTAGCCGATGCCTCCTTGGTGGTCAGCGGCATCCTGCTTGCGCTCAGTCTTCTGTTCGAACAACCCAAAAAGGAAGGTGATGATGTCTAAGAAAACAAATACCCTTTGGTTCATGTTGGCGGCGACGGTGGTGAACATCCTGCTGATGATGATTCTGTTCATCATTTGCTTCGTGCTGATCACTCGCTTTGTCGATCCCAACAGCTCCTTGATACCGCTTTGGTTGGGTTTGACCTTCCTGGTAAGTATCGGAGGCAGTTTCTTTGTGTATTCCAGGATCATCAAATGGATGAATGCCAAGTACAAACTTGAAGACAAGCTTGACCCGTTGTTCAATCCCAAAAGACGGCCTCCCCGCCGCAAGGAGTAGCGGTCATGGACTTGCCGCTCGCCACCTTCTCCAAGATTTCCTGGTATCCGTTCAGCGATGAGCCGGTCATTCGCAGTCTCTGGTATATGCCGCGGCTTTGCGATCCGTTCTTTCTGTTCCCCGAGGAGAGTCCCGATGGCAAATGGCACCTGTTCGGCCATACTTGGGTGGGTATCGAGCATTTCATCAGCGAGAACGGCATCAGCTGGGAACCCAGGAAAATGATCGAATTGCGCGGCCATTCCCCATCCATATATCAGGAAGACGGCATCTACTATCTGGTATACGAGAAGCATAATGCCTCCCTTCCGGCATGGCGTAAAGGCAGATTGCGTAGGAAGGAGGAGGAAAAGATACAGTACAGTCGGTTCGAGATGCGTTCCTCGACCGATTTGATTCTGTTCAGTGAACCGAAGATCATTCTGGACAGCCGTCAGATTCCTTTTGCAAAGGATGGATTGAAGAAACCAAGGATTTCCCGACCCCAGATCATCAGGGATTCAGGTGGATACCGTCTCTATTTCGGGGCTTCTCATCTTGCGTTGCCCGACACCCATCAGAAAACCAGCCGATATTTCGCCTTGGCTCTTTCCAGCACGTTGGAAGGGCCGTATGCCCTGGCCAATGAAGGCGAATGCCTGCTCCAACCCAATGCTGACGATCCGTATCGCAACATGGCGGTCGGCAGCATCAAGGTGGTTCGTGCCCAGGACGGATTTGTCGGATTTGAGTGTGCAATGTATTGGGATAAGAAACTGGGGAGAACCAATTCGGTGCTCCTACAGTTGGAGAGTCAGGACGGGCTGGTTTTCAAGCCCTCCTACCGGGCCCCGCTGCTGACTGTTCCCGAGTCGGGATGGGCCAGCCGGTACATCGTGGGATGCGATCTCCATTACAAAAGCGAGGAAAGTTGCTGGTATTGCTATTTCAGCGCCAATGCAAAGGCAGGCATCCTACCGGTGCGCGAATCGATCGGGCTGTTGCTCGGCAAGGAGCCTTCCTTGCGCAAAGTCTTCATCTGAGATCTTCGCGAGGATTCCATTTTGTGCTTCCTTCCCATACAACCGTAGTACCACCGTCCGCTTCGGTTCGGATGATCTGATGCTCCAGCTGTGGATTTTTCGCTTCCAATGCGTTGGGATCGAGACTGAAGGTGTGTACCGTCAAATCATCACCAAGGAAGGTTTGGCGCTGGAAGGATAGATCAGCTATGACAACTTTGTAGCGGTTGCGGAATTCGGGGGGAAGACTCTCCAATGCCCAGTTCAAATAGGAAATATTGTTGACATGGTGATTTCGGTCGGTATCGAGATAGGCGATTGATGGTTTGTATGCAGATACATGAGTCAGTTCTCCTGTCTCAAGCACGCTGCGCTTGGGCAGATTCATGTCCAAATGATGGGCCTCGTCCTCCAAGGGGGGAAGTCCGATGCGCAGACTCATATCCAACGGCCGACAGGGCCTCGCGGTATCGAGGTCAAGGATCGCCCAGTGGGTTTTGGCGACGAACAGGGGATTGCCTTGTCCATCATATCCCTTCACGGCTCGGGGCAGATGCAGGCGGATCGGTTGTTGTGCCCAAGTCTCTACGGTGATGGGCTCAGGCCATTGCGTGTAGCGGAATACCTCCATATGGCTGCGGGTGATCACCCAGGTCTTTCCTTCCTTGTGCATGGCTGGAATCGAACAACCTCGTTGGGCGGCGTGCATACCAGCGACTTCCTGGACTATTTGGAAGTAGAAAGCCAGGCGTGCTTCGGCAAAGCAATCGGTCTCATAGCTGTAGGTGGTGAAGGCGCTGTGCGCCACGTTGCCGTCATCGATCATTGCCGTTTCCCTGGACATCCGTTTCTCCTGTTTCCTTGGTGTTGCGGTAGAAGCGCAAGGTGCTTCTTCCATATTTGCGCTGGTCGTAACAAACCAGATTTCCGATCCGCTGTGGCCATTGGCCTTTTTCCTCACTGGGATAATGGATGATGAACAACCCGTTTTCGGTCAATAGGTGCTGCTTGTCGACCGACTCGGCCAGCCCCACTTTCCCGTGCATCGGGAAGGGTGGGTCGGCGTATACGATGTCATATTGGCATTTCGCCGTGGGGATGAAACGATGTACATCGGCCATGAATAGTTTGATCTCGCTTTCCACCATGCTGATGTTTGCCTGAATCGTAGCCTTTTTTCCCCGATCCTTCTCCACCAGATGCACCGGACTCGCTCCGCGGCTTGCGGCCTCGATGCCGACACATCCGCTGCCGGTGAACAGATCAAGCCAACTTTTTCCCTCGAGATTTCCCAGAATCGAGAACAAGGACTCTCGCATCATATCCATTGCAGGTCGAATGATTCCTGGAGGACAGGCGACCGTCCTTCCCCGATAGATGCCTCCGGTTATGCGCATAGTTCACACCTCATGGCTAGGATGATAGTTAATGGAGGAAGGTTGTGCAAGTTGCCGCTTCACCCTTCGCCGTGTTCCTCGTCGAAGGGAGGAGCTATGGCAAGCGTGGTGCGGATCGGTTCATGTTCCGCTTTGAGCAAACCAGGATCTTCAGAAAGTATTCGATCAGCCTCATCCCTGGCCAGCTCGATCAAAGGCAGGTCGTCAGAAAGGGATGCATAGGCCAGTTTCAGGTATCCCGACTGCTTGGTTCCTGCGATTTCTCCGGGGCCGCGGATCATGAGATCCTGTTCGGCGATAGAGAAGCCATCGTTCGATTCCTTCATGACCTTCAGTCGTTGTTTTGCTTCCTCGGTCAAAGCATCCCCGAAAACAAGAAAGCAGTAGGACTGCAAGGTGGATCGTCCCACCCGACCACGGAGCTGATGGAGGGCTGACAGCCCGAACCGGTCGGCATGTTCGATGACCATGCAGGTTGCATTGGGGATGTCGATGCCCACTTCCACCACGCTGGTCGACACCAGATAGGCAAGGGTCCCCGCCTGGTATTGCTTGAGGATCGACACTTTGGTCTCCTCATCCAATTTGCTGTGCATCAAGGCGGAAGGAACCGAAGGGTACTCGGTCTTGAGGAACTCGAACATGGTCTGTACATCCCTGAGTTCGCTCTCTCCGCTGTCATCAATACGGGGATAGACGAAGTAGGCCTGATGTCCTCGTTTGAACTCAACCCCAACCGCTTGGTACATCCGTTTTCTGCTCTGCTCATTCACCAGATGGGTGATGACGGGCTTGCGTCCGACCGGCATCGTCTTCAAGGTCGATACATTCAGATTTCCGAATACCGTCAGAGAAAGGGTGCGGGGAATCGGGGTGGCGGTCATCAAGAGCAGATCGGGGACCTGGGCTTTCCCCAGGAGGGCGAGCCGCTGCTCGACTCCGAACCGATGCTGTTCATCTATGATGACATACCGAAGATTTTTGAACACGACCTCAGCAGAGAAGAGTGCATGGGTGCCGATGACGATGTCCACTTCCCCTTGTCTGATTGCCTCCAGCAGCAGCTTTCGTTCCTTGTTCTTTACCGAACCGGTAAGGAATGCAAGGCGGATCCCCAATTCGGAAAGCAGGGCAAACCCCGACTCTGCATGTTGTCGGGCAAGTAGTTCCGTCGGTGCCATGAAAGCCGCCTGACCACCTTGGGAGAGTACATGCAGGGCACTGATCCAAGCCACCAAGGTCTTCCCGCTTCCCACATCACCTTGCAGCAGGCGGTTCATGGGGAGCTCACTATCCAGGTCCTGCCTGATCTCCTTCAGACTGGCCAGCTGGTCAGTCGTCAAACTGAACGGAAGGCGTTCGATGCATTTCAGTTCCAGCTTGGTCGGAATGCTTGGTCCTTTTGGTGCCAGACGTTGCGCCAGACCCTTGTGCCTGCGGGCGACCAATTGCAGATAGAATAATTCGCTGAAGGCCAAAGTCCTACGGGCATGTTGCAACTCTTCGATCGATTTGGGAAAGTGATAGGTCCTGATGGCCTGATCCGTGGACATCAAGTTCAGCCGCTCGTTCATCGAGGGTGTCAGCTCATCAGCAAATCGGTCGACCCCTGCGAGGATGGCTTGCATATTCGCCCTGATCAAGCGCTGGCTGAGTGATCCGCGCAGTGGATAGATCGGAAGGATTTTCCCGAATTGTTTGGGCCAATCCCCATCCTCAGTGGCGGGATACAGCTCGAATTGACTGCATTGCAGTTCCCCCCGGTGAGAGGTGACTGCACCATAGAGGTAGTAGATGCGTCCGATCTTGATGGTTTTTTCCAGAAAGTTGCGGCCGAAGCATAAGAGGCTCAACCGCCCTTCGCCTAAACCCGATACATCACGTACAAGAATTTTCAGGGTACGTTTCTTGCCGGTCTTCAAGCCGAAGTAGGAGTGGGAAAGTACCTGTACGAGGGTATTGGCCATTTGTCCATCGGAAAGATGGGAGAGCGGTTGAATCTGGCTGCGGTCCTCCCAGGTCCGGGGGGAGAGCAGCAACAGGTTACTGTAGGTTGCAATCCCCAGTTCTGCATAGGCCTCTTTTGCACTGGGGCCGACGCCGCTCAAGGCAGTGATGCTTGTCTGCAGGTTTCGCAGGTATTCCATGGCCTTAGAAGCTCAAGCCGGCGAAGAATCCCATCAAGAAACGCAGAAGCAAGGAGCTGAGAATGTACAACACGATGAAGAAAACCAAGCTGGTGATGACCAACTGACGGTCATTGATAGCCTTCTTGGGATAGAAGAGCCGCTGTACCCAGTTCATCACTGATCCGATCATGGAGTCAAGCATGGTGATGTACCCGATCGTCTGGGGACTTCGTTTGAAGCAAAAGAACAAACGGATGCCCAAAAGGATGATCAAGAACCAGAATATCGGGCTGATCAAATAGGACCACAAGGTTTGCAGGACCAAAGCGAAAACCATGCCGACAGTCAGTTTCCCATAGGAACCATATAAGCGGAGCATGGATTGCACGACCGACAGGACGCCAAGTGCCACCAAGGGGGTCAGATCGAAATGACTTCGTCTGAGGCTTTCGATTCCCTTGAACCAGGACAGATAGGGATCGACGATCTTGCCCAGATAGTAGGAAAGGGGATTCTCCTGCAACTGTCCGGGAATCCGTATCCACGTGAGGACGATCCTGAGCCAGATCAACAAGGAATAGAACGAGAGCAGACTGGCAGCGATCGAGGCGATGGTCATGAAAATGTTCGATCCAGCCGTTGCACTCGCTATCCCGCTTTGAGAGAAGGTTTGGTTCATGGTATTCCTCCATCTTTCAAGATATCGAAGTTTTTTCCGTTAGTCGAACCAAATTTGCAGGACTGCCGGATTTTCTTTCATTTCTGTTTCCAACTCATCGCAATAACGGGTGGAAAATTCCCTTCCACATTCCACGGTCATACCGGTTTCTTCGCCCTCTTGGGTGAAATGCAGCAATACCGTGCAACTCCCCCCCCAACTGAGGCAGGTATCCCGCAATTGGAAAATACGTTCGGTATTGCAGAACGATTTCTCCAGTTCTATGTGACATCGGCTTACGGCAATCGGTGCAAGCTGATTCGGATCTGTGAACACCTGTTCGATCAGATAGGAAATTTTGTCGTTGCCCCGGGAATTGTCGAATTTACCGACGAATCCGTAAATGCCGTCGACATGCAGTATGTCACGGTATTGGTCGAAGATTTTGGGGAATAGTGTTGCATCGAAGGTGGCATTCCGGTCGGTGAGCTGCAAAAAGCCCATCATCGTGCCCTTTTGGGTGGTAAAAGGCCTGATTGAGCTGATCATGGCGATGATGTTCGTCGGTCGGGAAAACGGGACTTTATCCAGGAATGCTGTATTGACCGTTACCCGTTGGGCGATGGCTTGGGCGAAGGCATCCAAGGGATGTCCGGAAATATAAAAGCCGAGAAGACCTTTCTCCATCTCCAGTTTCTCAGGCAATTTCCAGTCGTCGACCGGACGCAGGGAAAAGGTCTCCATCGCTGCTTCGGTTTCTTCGTCGAACAGGGAGATCTGGCCGAAAGCGGTGGCTTCCTTCCGTTTCTGAACGTAGGCAATGGCATCGCCGAGGTTTTCCAGCAGCGTGGGTCGGTTGGTTCCCAAACTGTCGAAGGCACCGGCCTTGATCAAGGACTCCAGTAGCTTGGTATTCATTGCCTTTGCATCCAGGCGGGTGAGGAAGTCAAGCAGGTCCTTGAAGGGGCCCCTCTCCTCCCGTTCCTGTACCAGCAGCTCGACCACGCCTTCCCCGACATTCTTGATACCGGCAAGACCATAGACGATTTTCCCGTCGACGACCGAAAAATGCTTGTCCGAGTAGTTGACCGAAGGAGGAAGGATTTCGAGTCCTTGGTCCTTGGCAACCTGCAGGTATTCACTGAACTTGTCCGGGCTGCCCATTTCATTGGTTAGGTTCGCAGCCCAGAATTCCGCCGGATAGTTGGCCTTCAAGAAAGCTGTCTGGTAGGCGACAACCGAATAAGCGACGGCATGGCTCTTGTTGAATCCGTAACCGGCGAACGGCTCGAGCATTTCGAAGATTTCGATGGCGTGCTGTTCACTGCGTCCCAATGCCTTCGCTCCGGCGACGAACTTTACCTTCTCCTTTTCCAGGGCGGCAACCTTTTTTTTACCCATGATGCGTCTGAGGATGTCTGCGCTGCCCAGCGAGTATCCTGCGATGATCTGGGCCACCTTCATGACCTGTTCCTGATACACGATGACCCCATAGGTGGTCTTCAGTTCCTCTTCCAGCTCGGGATTTGCGTAGGTGATGGGCTGTTTACCGAGCTTGCAGTTGATGAACTGGGGGATGTATGCCATCGGGCCGGGACGATAGAGTGCATTCAAGGCGACCAGATCCTCGATATTGGAAGGTTTTGCTTCCTTGAGGATGTTCTGCATTCCCTGGCTTTCAAACTGGAACACGGCGGTGCTGTCCCCTTTGCACAGCATGGCAAAGGTTTTGGGATCCTGTTCGTCGATGGCGTTGATGGTGAAGGATGGGTCTTTCTTGTGGATCAGATCCTCGGTGTGCTTGATCAGCGTCAGTGTCTTCAGTCCCAGGAAGTCCATCTTGACCAAACCGCATTCCTCGATGAGGTCCATTGTATATTGGGTGGAAATGGCTCCGGTCTTTGCATCACGATACAGCGGAACGTAGTTGATCAACTGTTCCTTGCCGATGACTACGCCTGCGGCATGGGTGGAGGTGTGTCGGTTCAGCCCTTCCAGGCGTCGTGCAGCATCGAAGAGTTCGGCGTAAATGCCGCCTTTGGCTTCCAATTCCCCGAGTTCGCTGTTCTGTTCAAATGCCTTGGACAGAGTCATCTTGGGATCATCAGGAATGAGTTTGCAGATGGCATTCGATTCGTCGAAGGGGATGTCCAACACCCGTGCCACGTCCTTGACCACCGCTTTTGCCTTCAAGGTCCCGAAGGTGGCGATCTGGGCGACCCGTTCAGTCCCGTAATGTTCGGTCACGTAATTGATGACTTCCTGCCTGCGTTCGAAGCAGAAGTCGATGTCAAAGTCGGGCATGCTGACCCGTTCTGGGTTGAGAAAGCGTTCGAAGAGCAGATTGAACTTGATCGGATCGACATCGGTGATCTGGATGGCATAGGCAACCAGGGAACCTGCTCCCGAGCCGCGGCCGGGACCTACGGGGATGCCATGTTCCTTCGCCCAACGGATGTAATCCATGACGATGAGGAAGTATCCTTCGAACTTCATCTTGATGATGGTGTCCAATTCGTAGTCCAGTCGCTTCTGCAGCGCCTCGGTAACCTGGGGATACCGTTGTTTGAGGCCTTCATTGGAGAGATGGCGCAGATAATCCGCTGTATCGGAAAACGCCTCGGGAACGGCGAAATCGGGGAGCAGGGGACCGGGGAAATTGATCTCGAGGTGGCATCGCTCGGCGATTTTGCGTGTATTTCCCACTGCCTCGGGACACCAGCTGAAGAGTTCCTGCATCTGCTCTTCGCTCTTCATGTAGAACTCTTGGTTGGGGAAGCGCATTCGATCTGGATCGTTCTTCTTTGCGTTGGTTCCCACACACAGCAGGAGGTCCTGGGCATTGGCATCGCTCTGCTCGATGTAGTGGATGTCGTTGGTGCAGACCAATGGGATGCCCGTTTCCTCACTGATGCGCTTGAGCAGGGGGTTGGTCTTCTTCTGTTCGGCGAGATTGTGGTCCTGCATCTCCAAATAATACCGTCCGTCATCAAAAACCGAGGCGAACCACTGTGCACGCTGTTTTGCCAGGTCATATTGGTCGTTGAGCAGATGTTGGAGGATCTCGCCTCCAAGACAAGCAGACAGGCAGATCAATCCTTCATTATGGCTGACCAACAGCGCATCATCGATGCGTGGTTTGAAATAGAACCCTTGCGTATAGCTGATGGAGTTGAGTTCCATCAGATTGTGGTACCCAGTCTCATTCATTGCGAGCAAGATGAGGTGGTATTGGCTGGTGCGTCTGCCTCCTGAGGCCGGCCGCTCGGTATGGGAGGCAGGATTGCAGTAAAACTCGCAACCGATGATCGGATTGATCCCTGCATCCCTGGCCGCATTATAGAAGCGCAGGGCTCCGAACATATTGCCGTGATCGGTGATGGCAAGATGCTTCATCCCCAAGCGCTTTGCTTTCTCCATATAGCGGGGGATCGGAGCGGCTCCGTCGAGCAGGGAAAAATCGGTATGGTTGTGCAGATGGACGAAGGAACTCTGCATCTCGATGGTTTCGGGTTCGGACATGTATCTCGTACTCCACGTGCTCAGCTGGAGAGCGACTGGGCATTGAGTTCATGCAGGAAGGATTCAAAAATTCTTCTTCCCCGTTCAAGCTGCAGGTCGCTGATCGCTGAATGCATTTTGGTAAGTTCAGTTACCAGCTCATAAGAGAGCGTGTTGACCCGTTCTGGATGAATCGGGAGGGTCTGCCCCGACAGTTTCGACTCAAGGTCCTTGCTGATATGATAGGCCTTGCTGGGAAAGGTAATGCAGAATTGCACCTTGGTAAGGGTATTCTGCGCCCGTGTGGCTTGGAACGCAACTATAACACATTCCTCAGTTGTGCGGATAGGGTCTTCGACCATGATGAACTTCTGATAGTCACCGTAATCCAACCCGATGCGGATGCGGGTAAGCAGCGCCTTTTGGGCTCCCAGGAGCAACTTGCCGTCCTTGTCATACAGTTTGGCTATGGGTATCCAATGGGTTGATATCTTTCCATTCTGATAGTATTTCACTTCCGCCATCGCATCCAATACGGCTAGGGTGGTGGAGAGGGGAAGGCGGACATCCGGGACACAGAGCGAACCGCCGATGGTGACCTGGCGGCGAACGATCCGGGATGCCAAGGTCTTCAGGGTTTCCTGGAGGATTGGGGGAAGCACAAGCCGACCGGCGTACAGCAGCTGGCTGGCGGTGACCATGGCCCCGATTTCTACGAACCGGTCGTTTCGGGTGATTTTCTTTAGTTCATCCACCAATCCGAGGTCGATGATCCCATCTTTGACCTCGCTGGGATAATAGTCCTTCTGGCTCATCAGATAGGTACCACCCGCCCAGATCCTTGCCTGCGGGTAACGTGCGGCGATGGCCGCGAACTCCCCCAAGGTTTTGGGGGTATGAATGACCGGAGACCTAATTCCTTCGTACACGCTTGCGCCTCCTGTAGGTCAGGGCGATCTCAACGATCTGCAGAAGCTCGGACATGTCCATGCATTGGCAGGTATTCAGCGAAAGCTCTTGGATGAGATCCTTCTTGTCCAGTTTCTCCTCTTCCTCGCCGGGATTCTGCAAAGGCGGATTGTTCCGGCCCAGGAGCCTGACCCGGCTGTTGTTGGTTGATTCCTGCAGGATCGACTCGATGATCAAGGTCTTGGATGCATAACAGTTCGGGCACGGAGTATTGCCGGTAGCCTCATAAGCGCGTTCTATATCCCGATACTGCCGGGTTTTCTGATAGCTCTCGAAGGTCTTGATCACGGCATCCTTGAGCCTGAAGGCGGGAATGACGCAACTCAGCACCGCTTCGTCGTTGAGCAGTACGATGCAATTGCCGCAGGCTTTTCCCTTGCAATGGCTGATGATGGATTTGTTCCCCACATCCTCCATGAGGATCAAGGAGAGCGGTTTGTTGGAATTGACGGAGAGCGAAAGGGCCTTCCCGTCAATGGTGCATTCTATTTTCATGATTTGCCTCGCATGGCCCTCAGTAATGTTGCTCCGTCGACGGGAACCTTCGACGGGGAGGAGAGCATGGCTTGTTCGACCGCTGAAATGAAAGCTGCTGTAACCACTCCTTTCAGGGCGCTGGTGATGGAGGAGGAGATTTGCTCTCCGTCACCCTTGATGGTGATGACGATATCGAAATCACTGCGATGGGAAAGCAGAGCCCCCGCTTCCCGGAGTGTAGTGACGATGGTATGTCGGATTTTGCTCTTCAGACTCTGTTCGTCGAAGATCCGGGAAAGGGATACCGAGGCCCAGACAGAGCGTACCAACGGCTGAAGGGTGACCGAATCGACCTCCAGTTCCAAGGCGACCGCCACCCAGCTGTTACTGAAAAACAAGGAACCCTTGGTCCCCGGCTGTTTGGGAGAAAGGACGCTCTCACAAATCGGCAATGGTTGGACAAAGCGTTTTTCCTTGATCTGGTTGCATGCCCTGAGGATTTGGGTCGGCATTCTGCCGCTGTTGGCGGCCAAGACGGAAGGACCGCTGTCCAACATGTCCTTCTGTTCCTCGACAAAGGAAATATCGTTCTTGGAGACCCCCAGTTCCTCGCTGATGATCTGCTTCCAGATTTCAGCGCTGGAACCATTGTTGTAGAAGGAAGTGTTCACCTCGACCTTGTTGTTTGGATTGAGGGTGATCTGCACAGGCTGCTGGGGTAGAGAACGGCATTCGCTGGAGAATCCGCTGATGCCCGACCCGCAGGTAAGGGCGATGCCCCTGCTGTAATTGAAGAAAGTGGAGAGCTTTACCCGCATCTGCCGTTGCATCTCATAGGCCGCACTCTTGCGCTGGAAGTCGGAACTGTTGCTGACTTCGGTGATCATGTCCTTGAGTTTGGCGTATTTGTCCGATCGGATCACCTGACTGTGGCTGGGACTGTCAATGGCGAACTTCAACCTCCAGGAAAGCGGGTTGTACCCCGTGAGTTTGGCCAAATGGCAGTAATGGCTTTCCGTACTGCACAGTGCATCGCTGTAGCCGAGATCCCCGAAGAAATGGGCCGGTGCAGTGTTGCTGGTGGCGAAGACTATGGAGATGCTCAATGCTGTAAGGCTGTAGATCGGGACCAGCCCGGCGATGAGCTGGTTGGCCATTTCGTCGCTGAACATGGGTTCGCAGCCCTGGTTTACTTGCACCCGGATATCCTCGGCCTGCACCCTCCCATCGGCGAAGTACCAACTTTTTCGGGTGATCGAGAGCTCGGGCCGGTAACTTTCCACCTTGCACAGCAATTCAACCGGGCAATTGCCTTTGATGCAGGCGATGGATGCCAATGCGCAAAGCGAGGAAGGGGAGGTCAGCATTTCATCATGCGGAGCATAGAAGGGGAGGCGGTGGATGATGATCTTGCGTTTGGGGATCGCTGTGGTGTCGCTGACCGTTTCCCGAACATGGTTCGGCCATTGCGTCGGAGTATAGATGTGCAGAAGGTCCCCTTCCATCTCCACATTGATACGGGTGAGCGTGTTGCTCAGGTAGTCGCTTCCGGAGAACCGATACGTGCGTTCAATGCTGGAAAGATCCGCAGCTGCCGTAGCTTCATCGAGATTCCCGAAGCGATAGGTGTAGGGTGTGGTCTCTATCAGCGGCTGGATTTCAGCTTCTTGGCTGGGCAACTGGTAGGAGATGTTGATCTCCTTGCTCTTGAGCTGCACCGATTCGCTGTCATACCCGAAGAGGGCGAGGATCGGCTGCTGGTAATAGGAAATGGTTGAGGAGGTAAGCAGCGGCACCGAAGCGTCCAAGGTGCGTACCCGGTTGGTTCCCGGAATGTCCCGGGTGGTAACCAATACGAAATTGTTGTCGAATTCGGGCAGGGAAATCTCTTCAATCCTACCGGCATCGATTGAGGAGGTGATGACCATCCCGTGGAGCATCGTTACCTTGCTTGTCGATGGTTTTCTCTCTGCCATACCGATTCCTCTCTTGCCTATGAAAGATACCATGGACGGCAGGGAGAAGCAATGCAACCCTTGCTTGCAATTGGGGACGGTCACACCGTACAATCAAGGGCATGAATGCACACTATGATACGTTGGAAGAAGAGGTCGAGGATCTGATTGAACAATTGAGGCGCTATCAACAGGCCTATTATGTCGACAACCGTCCGTTGGTCAGCGACCTTGCCTATGACCATCTCTTTGATCGTCTTGTTGCCTTGGAGACCGAGCATCCGCAGCTCAGACGCCAGGATTCACCCACTCAACGGGTGGGCAGCGACCTTGACTCCTCGTTTCCTGAAGTACGCCATACCATTCCCGTGCTCAGTTTGGACAAGGCGTACAGTGATGCGCAGTTGCTTGCCTGGATTGAAAAGACGGAACATAAGGTATCGCAGGATGTGGGCATCGTCATTGAGGAAAAGATTGATGGGATTTCCATCGTTCTCTATTATGAGGAAGGCCTTCTGGTGCGAGCCGTTACCCGGGGAAACGGGACGGTGGGCAATGATGTGACGGCGAACGTGAAGACGATACGTTCGGTACCCCTGAGGATTCCGGTCGCCAGAAAGCTCGCAGTCAGGGGAGAAGTCTATCTTCCCAGGCAATCGTTTTCCGCTCTGAATGAGCAGATGGACGTTCCCTATGCCAATCCCCGCAACCTTGCGGCGGGGACGATCAGAAGGATCAAGAGCAGTGAGGTGGCAAAGGTTCCCCTGCAGATCTTTGTCTATGAGGGATTCTGGGAGGATGACCGGCAAATCGGCAATCATCTGCTGATTCTCTCAACCTTGGCTTCCTACGGTTTTTGCATCAACCCCAACATGGGGTATTTCACCAGGGATGCACAAACATCACGAGCAAATCTGGAACGGGCCGGTCTCAAGGGGTTTGCCGGTTCGTTTGCCGAGATCGGTTCCTATATCAAAGCGCATACCGCCGCCCGCTCCTCCCTCCCGTACGAGATTGACGGATTGGTGGCCAAGGTTGACGAGTTGGCCCTGCGGGAGAGTCTGGGCTATACGGAGCACCATCCCCGATGGGCAATGGCCTACAAGTTCGAATCGCCGCAGGCGCAGACAGTGGTGCAGGCCATCGACATCCAAGTGGGGCGCACCGGACGGGTAACCCCGGTGGCTCGGGTCAAGCCTGTGCAAGTAGCGGGTTCGATCATCAGCAACATCACCTTGCACAATCAGGACTACATCGACATGCTCGAATTGGGCTTGGGTGACAGTGTGGAGATCTCGCGCCGCGGGGATGTCATCCCTGCCGTGGAGCGGGTGATCGAGAAGAATGAACAGTCGGATGGTACCTATCATATGCCCCCCACATGCCCGGTCTGTTCCACCCCATTGGTCCAGAAGGGGGCGCATACGTTCTGCCCCAATGTACAGTGTCCCGCCCAGGTGAAGGGTCGCATCGAGTTTTTCATTTCCAAAGAGGCCATGGATATTGAGAATTTTGGTCCGGAGACGGCGTCCGTCTTGTTTGAACTCGGGCTGATGCAGGATGTCCAGGATCTCTATACGATCGATTATCGCAAAGCCCTGTGCGACCAACCCGGGTTTGGGGAAAAGAAAATCCGCTTGATCGAGGAAGGAATTGAGAAAAGCAAGAACCAAAGCTTCAAACGGGTGTTGGTGGCTTTGGGAATTCCCGAATTGGGGAAGAAAGGCGCCGAGATTCTTATCAACGCGGGCTTGGACAGCATGGACAAGCTGCTCGAGGTGGCTCGCAGCAATGATATCGAGCAATTGGTCGCCATCAAGCAGGTAGGGATGAAAAGCGCCCGAATGTACATTGATGCGTTGCAGGATCCTGTGATGCTCAAGCGTATCGAAGCGCTTTCCGCCGTGGGGTTGAAGATGGAGCAGGACGCAGGAGAGCCGATGAGCATTGATCAACGGTTCGCCGGCCAGGTTTGGTGCGTCACCGGTTCTTTCACCCATTTCAATCCACGGTCATTGGCGATGGATGAAGTGACCAGACGCGGAGGCCGGACCGTCTCCTCGATAACCGGAAAGACCACGCATCTGCTTGCAGGTTCCGGTGCCGGAAGCAAACTGGATGCGGCACGAAACCTCAACATCACGATTGTAGACGAGCAGACGTTTCTGTCCATGCTCGAACAAACGCCCACTGAAGAGGAAAAACAAGGCGAATTCTCTTTTTAGACTGGTTTTAGTGACATTTTTCCCGAAAACGTATATACCCATACCTATATGCAGGAGGACACGTTATGCACGCACTTGCCAAAGAACTGAATGAGACGTTGCACGCTACCATTGTGGACGCAATGCTCTCCGACGTCGGGCGGAGGATGTTTTTCCCCAAGGGGATCGTCGCCCAGAGCGCCGAAGCCGGCCAAAAAGCAACTCGGTTTAATGCCACCATCGGGATGGCGACATCACAGGGACAGCCGATGTACCTGACCGACATCTACAGCCAGTTTGCGGAAAACGCCTTCAAGCCCTCCGAACTTTTTTCCTATGCCCCGGGAGGCGGGGATCAGCAGCTGAGATCCCTCTGGAAACAACAGCTTCTGAAAAAGAATCCCTCATTGCAAGGAAAGCAGATCTCGCTGCCCATCGTCACCTCCGGACTTACCCATGGATTGGGCATGCTCGCCCAGCTGTTCTTTCAGGAAGGGGATACACTGGTCATCCCTGATCTGGCTTGGGACAACTATGAGTTGATCTTCGCCCATCAAGCGAACGGTTCGATCGTGACCTTCCCCTTGTATACGGCCGACGGGGCCTTCAATGTTTTGGGAATGCAGAAAACACTTGCCTCCATCCCCAGCCGGAAGGCCAGGGTTCTGCTCAATTTCCCCAACAACCCCACCGGCTACACTCCCTCGAAGGATGAGATGCAGCGCATCGCCCAAGCCTTGGTTGAGTTGGCTGAGGACGGGATGCAGTTGATGGTCATCAGTGATGATGCCTATTTTGGTCTTTTCTTCGAAGAGGAGACTGCACGGGAAAGTCTGTTCTCCTATCTCTGTGACGCCCATCCCAACATCTTTCCGGTCAAATGTGATGCTGCAACCAAGGAGGATATGGTCTGGGGATTCCGCATCGGGTTCATCACCTATGGCGGAAAGGGCCTTACCGAGGCGCATTTCGATGCGCTGAACAAGAAGACGCTCGGGATCATCCGCAGTACGGTTTCCAACTGCGATCGTCCCGGCCAGAGTCTCTTGCTCAAGGCAATGAAGGACGGTGCGCGCTATGAGGCGGACAAGGAACATGCCAGGGCGGAGATGGAGAGGCGCTATCGCACGCTCAAACAGGCATTGCGAGCATATGAGGGCAATACACTCTTGGTTCCCCATCCGTTCAACAGTGGATACTTCATGGCTTTCAAATGTAAAGGCAGTGCAGAGACGTTGAGACGGCATCTGCTGGAGAACTATCAGGTGGGGTGCATCAACATTGCCGATGTCACCCTCCGACTTGCCTATTGTTCGGTGGAATGTGATAAGATTCCTGAACTGGTGGATTTGGTCTACCGGGCGGCAGGAGAAGCATGGAACTAAAGACAAAGCTCTACCTCGTCGATGAGGAAGGCAACAAATTCATGGGGATAGGGGTGCTGTGGTTGCTGGACCAAGTGGCGCAGCACAATTCCTTGCGCAAGGCTGCCTCGGAATTGGGCATATCCTATTCCAAGGCGTTTGCCATGGTGCAACACCTGGAGCGGAGTTTGGGAGTGCCTGTTCTGCATCGACGGAAGGGGGGCTCCAGTCGCGACGGCGCCACGCTTACCGAATTCGCCGTACACTATCTCGAGCTGTATCGTGTATTCGAGAAACAGGCGAAAGCGGATATTCAGGTGCCGTTTACCCGATTCAAGCAGGATGTGGCGGTCCTGCTTGAGGGCCAAGATCACAACGGAGGTGAAGCGTGACCACAAACAAGTTGGATTTTTCGATTCCGAGTCTGGGAGAACCCAAGATCTCTTCCCCGATCATGATGAGTACCACCCAGAATGATGGGCAGGCCGATTACGTCAATGATGATGATCATATCCTGTTCAGTATAGATACCGACATCGATGAGAACGGGCATCCGGTTCCCCGACACGAGGAGACGGTTGAGGTCGCCGGGCCACGGGCGAAGATCTACTTCAATCCTGCCCATGTCCATGCCGCCATTGCCACCTGCGGTGGTATCTGTCCCGGTTTGAACAATGTCATTCGTGCAGTGGTTCGTTGTTTCTGGTACCGCTATGGGGTGCGAAGGATCAGCGGGGTGCAGTACGGCTATCAAGGTCTGTTGGAGAACAGTCCCTGGCCCTTGATCCCCCTTGATCCCGATGTGGTTGACGACATCCAGGAGAAAGGCGGTACCATCCTCGGCTCTGCCCGCGGTGGCGGCAAACAGGTTGAGGAGATCGTCGACTCGCTCGAACGGTTGAACATTAACATCCTGGTCACCGTCGGCGGGGATGGCACGCTTAGGGGTGCCTATGATATTTATGAGGAAGTAAAGAAACGGGGTTTGAAGATCTCCATCATCGGCATTCCCAAGACGATCGACAACGACCTCTCGTTCATCCAGAGTTCCTTCGGCGTCGATACCGCCGTCCAGATGGCCGTCCCCGTAGTACGGTGTGCCCATATTGAGGCGAAGAACTCCATCCATGGAATCGGCTTGGTGAAGGTCATGGGGCGTGAGTCCGGTTTCATTGCAGCAAACACCTCGTTGGCCCAAAGTGATGTGAATTTCTGCTTGATCCCCGAGAACCCGTTCGACCTCGATGGCCCGAACGGAATGCTCGAGCATCTGCGTCGTCGCATTCTCGACCGCGGTCATGCCGTGGTGCTGGTAAGTGAAGGGGCAGGACAGGAAATGCTTCCGCCCAGCAGCGAGACCGATGCATCGGGAAATGTGAAGTATCATGACATCGGGGTGTTCCTCAAGGACCGCATCACCGAGTACTTCAAGCGCGAGGGGATCGAGACCAATGTGAAGTACATTGATCCTTCCTACATTATCCGCAGTGCTCCTGCCGACAGTTATGACTCCATCTACTGTGCTCGGTTGGGTGCCCATGCCGTGCATGCCGCAATGGCAGGGAAGACCCAGGCCTTGATCGGCCTGTTGCACAATCGGTTTGTGCATCTTCCGATCAAGGTTGCGGTCTCAAGCCGCAACCATGTGGATATCGAAGGTTCCTTGTGGAGGGATGTATTGGAGAATACCCGCCAACCCATGTCGATGAAGAACTTCAAGTTCGATTGAACGGAGTCCCTGCATCAGGGAAGCATGGAGGGGCTGTGGACAAGGGGCGATCCTTGGAAGCAGCTTCTTTTTTATATTGCGAATACATACCCTCTGGTCGGATTTCCTGCTTGGTACGTGTTTTTCACTGTGGGAAAAACCATTGGCTTGGTGTATCCGATACGGTGTGAAGGATTTTCCCAAAGTTTGAATAATTTTTAGAAAATGGGGGACTTTAATTTCTAATTCAAGGTAGTGCAACTAAAAGAGATTGGATAATTTTTTAAAAATTTCAAGAAACCGCTTGACGTTTTTTTCTGATATCAGTACTGTACGACTCAGAAAGAGAACGACATGCTTCTGCACCCGTTGGGTCGGTTAGCAACGAAATCGGATTTTTTCTAACCTCCTTTTGTTCCCCTCAGGGTTTAACCTCCTTTTCCCTGGGGGGTTTTTTTATACCTTTGTTGACGACGAATTTGATTCGGCGTATCATCGGCCAATGGAAGATGCATTGCTTACCACCATTTTGCTTGATCTGGACGGCACCTTGCTTCCTTTGGATCAGAAAGGATTCATGCAAGGCTATATGACTTTGTTCGCCGAACGCTGTTCTCAGCTGGGCTATGCGCCTAAACGCATGCTTGCCGCACTGCAGGCTGGCCTGGCAGCCATGCTGGAGAATGACGGGAGCATGACCAACAAGCAACGGTTCGACCAAGTTTTTGCTGAGATCAGCGCCGTTGACAATGAATATTTCAATCAGCAGTTTGCATCCTTCTATGCAGAGGAATTCAATCAGCTCAGACTCCATGCAAATCCTACCACCCAGGCATCGGCCTTGGTGGAGGAGTTGCGTGCAAAAGGGTACACGGTGGTACTGGCCACCACTCCGGTATTCCCTTGGCAGGGCACCTGGGCACGTCTTGGATGGGCCGGACTCACCAGCGAACAGTTCAGTCTGATCACCACCTATGAGGATTGTTCCTTCACCAAACCGAAACTCGGCTATTATGAGGAAATTCTTTCCCGTCTTCAGGTTCCTGCACGGAATTGCCTGATGATCGGAAATGATGTGACCGAGGATATGGCTCCGGCCCAACTGGGGATGGATGTGTATTTGGTGACCGATTGCCTGATCAATGAAGGTGCAAATTCAATTGATTCCTACCGAAAAGGTTCCTTCGAGGACCTGATGCGATTTTGCAAGGAGCTTGCGGTATGCCCACAACCTCGTCGCGTTTGAGCAACCCGGTGCTTGCCTCACTTCTGGCAAGTCTCTGTGCCATTCTTTGGGGAAGCGCCTATCCCTCGATCAAGCTGGGGTATGAACTGTTTGCCGTTGGCTTTGACGATACCCCGGCCAAATTGGCATTTGCCGGTCTTCGATTTGCCTTTGCTGGATTGCTGGTACTGATGTTCCGGGCATTCCAGAAAGGAGAGAAGCAATCGATCCGCTCGCTGGGCGGGAGTGCATGGCTGCAGGTGCTGTTGCTTGCCCTTATGCAGACCACCATCCATTATTATTTCTTCTATGTCGGGGTTTCCTACACAACCGGGGCGAAAAGTTCGATCCTCAATGCATCCTCGGTGTTTTTCAGTGCCATCCTGTCCCATTTGGTGTATGCCAACGACCATATCTCGGTAAGGAAGGGCGTGGGGATTTTCATTGGATTCCTTTCGGTGGTATTGGTAAACCTGCAATCAGGCTTTGGCTTCTCATTTTCGGTGCAAGGCGAAGGATTTGTTCTGATTGCAGCCTTTTTGACGAGTCTGAGTGCCTTGTTCAGCAAGCGGACGAGTCGACGCATCGATCCCGTGCTGCTGACCGCCTTGCAACTCTTTCTGGGAGGGACGATCCTCTTGGTTCTCGCTTTGCTTGGCGGAGCATCCTTTCCTTGCAGTTCGGTATGGGGCTATTTGTTGCTGCTCTATATGGCAGGCCTGAGTGCCGTGGCGTTTTCCCTCTGGACCAGCCTGCTCAAGCACAACAAAGTCAGTTCCATCACCGTGTTCAATTTCCTCATCCCGGTGGTGGGTACCTTGCTTTCCGCTCTCATCCTGGGCGAATCGATTCTGCGTTTCCAATACCTGATCGCCCTTTTGTTGGTGGTCTCAGGCATTGTTCTGGTAACCTACTCCTCTCCAAAAATTCAGCTGCATCATTGAGGTTGCCGGACATCGGTATTGCACGGATTTGTATTGAGTCAAAAAAAATCAGGTCCCTGATTTCCCGAAGCAAAACGGAAACAGGAACCTGATGGTTGAAACCACCGTAATCCAAGGATTTCTACAGCAGTTCGGTAAAGGCTTTGAGCACTGCATCGCCCTCACAGCCGTTGAGGACTTTGGTGGCCAGGACCTTGCCCAGCTGTACGCCTTCCTGGTCGAAACTGTTCAGATTCCATAAGAAACCTTGGAACATCACCTTGTTCTCGTAATGGGCCAGCAAGGCTCCGAGAACCTTCGGGTCGAGACGGTCGGCATACAACAGGCTTGCAGGTCGGTTCCCTGCGAAGCACTTGTTCGGGTTTGCATCCTCCTTGCCGCGAGCAAATGCCACAATCTGGGCGATGAGGTTTGCGTTGAGTTTGGCTTGGCTGGTCGAGCCTTCCACCAGAACATCCTTGCCATACTGGGACTTGGAGAAACCGATGAACTGCAACGGTACGATATCGGTCCCTTGATGGAGCAACTGGTAGAAGGAGTGTTGGCCGTTGGTTCCCGGTTCACCGAAAATGACCGGACCGGTGGGATAGGACAGGTTTTGCCCGTCCCTGTTCACATGCTTGCCGTTGCTCTCCATGTCCAATTGCTGCAGATGGGCGGGGAATCGGCTGAGTGCCTGGGAATAGGGGAGGATTGCGGTGCTCGGATAGTGCAGCACGTTGCGCAGGTAGACACCGAGCAGGGCGTCGAGCAAGGCTGCATTCTCCTTGATGGAAGGCTTGAGGGCCTGTAGATCCGCTTCATGTGCTCCGGCAAGCAGGGCTTTGAAGGTATCGAATCCGAAAGCCAGGGAAAGTACCACGGCCCCAACGGCGCTGGTAGAACTGTACCTGCCACCAATGTAGTCGTCGATGAAGAAGGCCTGACGCACCGAGCCGGAATGGGCAAGCGGGCTGGTTTTGCTGGTGACCGCCACCATGTGTTGTGAAGGATCAAGTCCATGGATTCCGGCCTGTTTGATTGCATCGATCACCAAATCTCGGTTGGTAAGCGTTTCCAAGGTGGTTCCGCTCTTGGAAACCAGAATGAATAAGGTTCGTTCCAAATCGAGGGTACGAATGATCGCCTGGGCGTCATCAGGGTCCACGTTGCTGATGAACCGGGCGTCCAGAGATGTGATGTCTTGCGCGCTGCACCAGCCTTTGAGGGCAAGATGGAGGGCTCTCGGGCCCAGGTCGCTGCCGCCGATTCCGATCTGTACCACGGTTGTGAAGCGCTTACCGGTGGAGCCCGTCAGCTTTCCGGTACGAACCTGGTCGGAGAAACGCTCAATTTCCTTGAGTTGCTCTTGATAAAACGTAGCCTTGTTCTCCCCATCTGCAATCACATTCTTGCCGATCTGCCCACGGGTGAGTTGGTGGAGAACCAATCGCTTTTCTCCGGTGTTCATCACTTCTCCGTCCAGCAGAGCCTGGTATTTGCTGATCAGCTGCTGTTCTTCGGCCAATGCGGCAAGAAGTTGCAAATGTTCTTCCTGTACAGGCATGGCCGCATATTGGTAGGTGATGCCCGCCCCGGCAGGAGCTTGGTATGCTTTGATGCGTTCTGCATTCAGCAATGTTTTGGGATTTCCCGGTTGAAGATGGGAAAGCGCATCGAATGCGCCGGTGGTATCAAGATTTTTGAAAGTCATCTCTGCTTCTCCTTATGGTACACGAATGCCCCTCCATTGTAGACGGAGGGGCACTGCGATACAAGCACGGTCATTCCTCGATGTCGGGGATGCGGGTCTTGAAACTTTCCTGCAGATCTTCCTTGGTCATACCTTCCCTGAGGATGACAAAAATCGTGTCATCACCGGCAAGGGTGCCCAGGATTTCAGGGATGGCCAGTACATCCAAGGCGATGCCGACGGAATTGGCATGGCCGGGCCTTGTCTTGATGACCCCGAAATTACCGGAAAATTCGATGGAAAGGATTCCTCTGCGTACATCCTGGATATAACTCTTCTCAGATTCGCTGATCAAGTCGTTTTCCGGAAGGCTGTAGTAGTAACCGGACCAACCGTCGCTTATCTTGCCGACCTTCAGCATCTTCAGGTCGCGGGAGAGCGTGGCCTGGGTAACGTTGTACCCTTCTGACCTAAGCATCTCCAGCAGGGTGTCCTGATTGTCGATTCGATTGTTTTTGATCAGTTCCTTGACAACCGCCAACCGATTATGTCGTTCCCTCATGGTTTGGCTTCTCCTGAAATGGAATATTTATGCGATTTACACGAATAAAGATACAGTACAATTGCTTTCGTGACAAGCTTTGCTGTTCTCTTTTTGTCTTGCTCTTGACCGATGTCCGGCGTTGTTGCATGCTACCAATTGGTATAGGAAGAGAGGAGGATTGTATGACAATTTTGTATATTCTGCTTGCGGTGCTTCTGCTGCTTGTCTTGTATGGTATCAGCGTGTACAACCGGTATGTTCGGTTGCGCAACCAAGGTGAAGAAGCCGAGTCGGCCATTGATGCACATCTGAAACAGCGCTATGACTTGGTGCCCAATCTGGTCGAGACGGTCAAAGGGTATGCAAAGCACGAGGAAAAGACCCTCACCTCGGTCATCGAGGCCCGCAACAAGGCAATGAGCGCCACCACCATGGAAGACAAGGAATCGGCCAACCAGGCGTTCAGTTCCACCCTCAAGTCTCTCTTCGCCCTCAGTGAAGCATATCCGGACCTGAAAGCCAACCAAGGTTTTCTGGATCTTCAGCAGCAGCTGCAGAAGATAGAGGAGCAGCTTTTGATGGCCAGGAAGTACTACAATGCCATCATCAAGCAACTGAATACCATTTGTGAGGTGTTCCCTTCCTCGGTCATTGCATCAATCGCCCATTTTGCCAAGAAACCATACCTTGTCATTGAGGAAGAGGCGCGTGCCCGCGTCGAGGTCAAATTCTGATGAAACGGATGGCAGTGGCCTTTGTATTGCTCTTCTTCGGTCTCTCCTTGCTTTCGGCACAGGACTATGTCTTCGAGCAGTATGACTTTGCCATGGATGTTGCCCTGGACAACAGTTATTCGGTTTCTGAACAGATTGTGGCAAATTTCTCCATACCCCGCCATGGGATTTATCGGGAGATCCCGATCCGTTTCGGTAAGGTACGGGTGAAATTGACGGACCTTACCGCGAACGAACCGATCATCGAAGACTCCACCTCTGCCGATTATGTGACTTTCCGACTCGGATCTGCAGACAAGACGGTCGTCGGTAGGAAGGAGTACCGGCTTGCATACAACTATGCCGTCGGTGATGACCGCAATGATTCCTACGATGAGCTCTATTATAATCTGATTGGTCCGGGTTGGCAGGCTCCGATCCAGAATTTCACCTTCCGTGTCACGTTCCCCAAACCGATCGACCCCTCCCTGGTGTTTTTGACCGGAGGGGCCTATGGTTCGACCCTGCAGCGGGGAACCTACAGTATCAGCAGTGACCGAAGGACCATCACCGGAAAGGCGGACAACCTGCAAGTCGGTGAAGCGTTGACTCTGCGCGTGCAGATGGAACAAGGGTATTTCTCATCCGTCAAGCCGTTTGTCGATTACACCATCCCTGTTTCGGTGGTTGTCCTCTTGCTTGCCCTTGCCGGATGCGTTCATGCAACAATCCTGTTCAGACGGTATGGCCGTGAAGCGTTGTTTGTTCCGGTCGTTCGTTTTGAACCGCCAGATGAGCTGAGTCCGCTTGAGGTCGGCTATCTTGCCGACGGGGTGGTAGACAATAAGGATTTGACCAGCATGCTTTTCTTTTGGGCCGACCAAGGTTGTCTGCGCATTGAGGAACAAGGCAAAAAGGAATTCCTCTTCACCAAGATCCGTGAACCGAAGACGGACAAGATGCATGAACTGCGGTTGTTCGATGCGTTCTTTGCCTGCGGGGATGGATCGTCGGTAACGCTCAAACAACTGGAACAGGGGAAGTTCGCCATAGCGTTGGCCAAGGCCAAAGGTGATGTGCGCTCGTACTTCAAGGGTGAGCGTATTCTGAAAGACCGTGTAGCCGAGCGAAAGCGGGTGTATGCCATGCTCTATGGTGCGGCTCTTGCCGTGCTGTTTGCCATTGCTTCCACAATTACCTATCTGGCAGCCGAGACGGTATTGCTGATGGTCGTCGGCTTTTTCAGCATGGTGGTAACTGTACTGGTTGCCAGTAGGTTGTCCGCCGTCTGGGTGATCAGTTCAACCTTCAGGAAGGTCCTCAAATTTTTCGCTTTGGCCCTGTATTGCATCCTCATGATCGTCATTGCATGGGTGATGGAGTACTATGTCATTGGAAACGGCATGCTGTATTCGGTGTTGTTTGCTC
Source organism: Sphaerochaeta sp. (assembly GCF_050256055.1). NCBI lineage: Bacteria > Pseudomonadati > Spirochaetota > Spirochaetia > Spirochaetales > Sphaerochaetaceae > Sphaerochaeta > Sphaerochaeta sp. The sequence continues at coordinate 87,782 of NZ_JBFWIJ010000008.1, forward strand.
CTGTGTTGGTGCTTGTTCCTGCATATTTGGGTTTCCTGACAGTGGTGACGGCTAAACGCAGCATGTATGCACAGCTCATGCTTGAGCAAATTGTCGGGTATCGCGAATTCATCAGCAAAGTGGAAATCGATAAGCTGAAGATGATGATCGATACCGATCCCCAATTGTTTTACCATGTGTTGGGATATGCCATCGTCCTCGGCCTTGAGGATACCTGGGCGAAAAAGTTCGCTTCCATCCATATGCCGGAGCCCACGTGGTATAACGGCATGCATCCTGTCCAGGATGCGTTATTCTACAGCGTGCTCTCCCATAGGTTGCATTCCACGGTCATGGAGCATGCCATCTATCCCCAGGCCCGCGGTGGCGCACGTTCCCCGATCCTCTCCTCATTCGGTTCCAGTGGTTTCAGTGGAGGCGGTTTCGGCGGTGGGGGAGGTGGTGCATGGTAGTTCCCAAACCGATGAAAAAGGGTTTGTACCGGCATTTCAAGGGGGGCATGTATGAGGTGGTCGACACCGTCATCGATAGTGAGAGCCTGGAGACGATGGTGCTCTATCGACCGATTGGGACTGCCTATCTTTGGGTACGTCCCTATACGATGTTCTGTGAGTCGGTTGAATCAGAAGGGGTGGTGAAACCACGATTCAGCTTCATTTCTGAGCACACGAAGACCTGAAAAACGGAGCCTTGCGGCTCCGTTCCCGTTACTGAATCTTTACGTTTGCGTTAGTTCCGATAGTTGCCGTGAGCCGGCCTGGGTTTTGCAATTGCTTCGTTGACACGAAGATTGCGTCCACCGAATTCCTTTCCGTCCAACTGGGAAATTGCGGCGTCGGCAGAAGCGTCCTCCTGCATTTCCACGAAGCCGAACCCCTTGGGGCGGCGGGTTTCGCGGTCAATGATGATATTGGCACTCAGGACAGTGCCGTACTGTGCGAACAGGTCCCGAAGTTCTTCTTCGGAAGTGTTGTAACTCATGTTTCCAACATAGATTTTCTTTGCCATTCAAAGCATCCTTCACAGGCCATGCCTGTCATTCAATAATTGCTTCATGTGGCGCAGTCTTGAACTCTTACCTGTCTGCGGGAGTGATTCAGTAACGCACGCGAGCGAAGATTAGGAATTCCGTACCAGCTGCAACACAAAATCGAAAGCAATTGAACGGTATCATGCGCAATTTTGGCTGTCAATTCTTCCTCTCTGCAAAATTTCGGTTTTCCCCTTGACAATCCGTTTTCGCTGAACTCTTGCAATTCTTATACATTCTTTGCATGATGACGCACATGAATAGTAATATCATAGGTTTGCTTGTTTCCTTTCCCTTTCTCGCCGTAGTCATTGCAGTCGGTATCGCGCTGCGGCATGTATACTCGATTTCCAGTGAATCCATGCGTAAGTTCGTCCACATCGGGGTATCCAACTGGTGGTTCCTTGAATTGGCGTTCTTCACCTCCTTTTCCTATGCCTTGGTCGGTCCGATCGTATTCATCATCGTCAACAGCCTGTTCACGTTTCTGGGTTGGGGCAAGGCATTGGGGATGGACGACCGCAAGCGCAACTATGGATTGATCTATTTCCCCATAACCTTGGTGATTCTGGTAATTCTGCAATACCAGGGCTTGGTCTCTTCCCTGGCCTGCACCATAGGCGTATTGGTCATGGGGTACGGTGATGGATTGGCTGCCTTGATCGGGCATAAATGGGGAAAGAAGCATCTGCCGATCCGGATGGCAAAAAAGTCGTTTGTAGGCAGTCTCACCATGGCGATTGTAAGTTTCCTGATCACCTTCATTGCCTTGATCGCCTACGCTCCGCTGTCATTCGGCATGACTTTGTTCGTCTCCGTGTTGGTCAGCCTGATCGCCACCTTGGTGGAGGCCTTGACCCCACTTGGGCTGGACAATCTGTCGGTGCCGTTGGTTGCTGCACTGCTGGTCGAGGTGTTTGTATGAATGCGTATGCGAATCTGGTGCCCCCCAACGCTTCGCTTACTTCCTTGTTCAATGGTTTCTTTTTCTCCCTGCCGTTTGCCTTCTGGGCATTGGTTTTCATCATGGTGGTGGTGGCTGTCGCATCATATGCCGCCGGACAGTTGACCGTCGGAGGATCTGCAGCCGCCTTTTTGGTGGGCTTGGGAAGTACCTGGATTCTGGGATTCGGGGCGTTGGCGACGCTGTTGCTGTTTTTCATTGCAGCAGCCTTCCTGGGGAAACTTGCCAAGCGGATCGGTTTCGTCGATACCATGAAAATTCATCGCAAGGGGGGCAAGCGGGATGCTATGCAGGTGTATGCCAATGGTTTGATGGCACTTGTCGGTGCATTGCTGTATGCGTTCAACCCATCCATCCCATTCTTGGTCATGTTCGGTGCGGCCGTCGGGGAGGCTGCCAGCGATACTTTCGCCGGTGAGGTGGGGATCCTGTCCAAGACAAACCCGGTTTCCATCATTACCGGCCGGCCCATGAAACCCGGTCTGAGCGGTGCGGTCAGCGCTCTGGGATTTGTTGCAGCATTGGTGGGTGCTTTGCTCATCGCCTTGTGTGTCTGGGGCTGTTTCCTTCCTTTGACGGGAAAGAGTGCGGCGTATGCCTCGGTCATCGGTGCAAGTTCCTTTTTCGGCTGCTTGATCGACAGTGTCCTGGGAGCGACGGTGCAGGCCCATTATTATGATGAGGCGAATGACCGGCTTACCGAACATCCTAGCGTAAACGGCAAAGCACTGCCGTTGGTAAGAGGGATCCGTTGGATCGACAATGATATGGTGAATCTGATGAGCAATGTGGTTTCAGCACTTCTGGCTCTATCCTTGGTCCTGATAATCGGGTAATGTGCATTTTCCACTTGCTTCTGAGCTTTTTTCTTTGTATGTTACATGACGGTGGGCCAAAGAGGTCTATCATGTGTAATCGCACCACATATTCTTTAAGTGAGGATATATCGTATGGCAAAACAATTGCAGTTCAATGAAGAGGCACGCAAGTCTTTGGTGACTGGTGTTGAAAAGATCTCCCGCGCAGTCATGGCGACTCTAGGGCCGAAGGGAAGACTGGTGGTACTGGACAAGAAGTTTGGTGCTCCCACCGTAACAAAAGACGGTGTCTCCGTAGCTCGTGAGATTGAGCTTGAGGATCCGTTTGAGAACATGGGCGCCCAGCTTCTCAAGGAAGTCGCAACCAAGACCAATGATGTCGCCGGAGACGGTACCACCACCGCTACGGTACTTGCCTGGGCGATCACCAAAGAGGGTATGAAGAGTGTGGCAGCCGGAGTGAATCCGATGGGTATCCGCCGTGGTATCGACAAAGCTGTTACCGATGCCGTCAATGAGATCAAGAAACAGGCCAAGATGATCAAGGACAAGGAAGAAATCGCTCAGGTTGCTTCCATCAGCGCCAACAATGATCGCACCATCGGCGATGAAATCGCCAATGCCATGGAGAAGGTCGGTCTGGATGGCGTCATCACTGTCGAGGAATCCAAGACCATTGAAACCACCACCGATTTCGTCGAGGGGATGCAGTTCGATCGTGGGTATCTCTCCGCATATTTCTGCAACAACCGTGATACCATGACCGCAGTTCTGGATGATCCGTTCATCTTGATCTATGACAAGAAGATTTCAAACATGAAGGAGCTGCTCCCCATTCTGGAGAAGATTGCACAGTCCAGCAAGCCGCTGCTCATCATTGCAGAGGATGTCGACGGTGAAGCCTTGGCAACCCTCGTGGTGAACAGTGTTCGCGGCATCCTGAATGTTGTAGCAGTGAAGGCTCCCGGGTTCGGCGACCGCCGCAAGGCAATGCTTGAGGATATTGCCATCCTCACCGGTGGTGAAGTGATCAGCGAAGAGCTCGGCCTGAAACTCGAGAATGCTGATCTCTCCCAGCTTGGTCGTGCCAAGAGCGTGAAGGTGGAGAAAGAGAATACCACCATCATCAACGGCAACGGCAAGCAGAGTGACATCAAGGATCGTATAGCACAGATCAAGGTCCAGATTGGTGATACCACCAGCGACTATGACCGTGAGAAGCTCCAGGAACGGCTTGCAAAGCTCGCCGGAGGCGTAGCTGTCCTGAACGTTGGTGCAGCCACCGAAGTTGAGTTGAAAGAAAAGAAGCATCGGGTGGAGGACGCCCTTTCGGCAACCCGTGCAGCCATTGAGGAAGGGGTTATCCCTGGAGGTGGTGTTGCATTGGTGCAGGCAACCCAGATGATGGAGAAGATCGATCTGTCCAAGCTTACCGAGGACGAGAAGGTCGGGTACAAGATTGTTCGCCGCGCCCTTGAGGAACCGATCCGCCAGATTGCCGAGAATGCAGGGCTTGACGGTTCGTTGATTGCAGACAAGTGCAAGCATGAGAAGCCGGGTGTCGGGTTCGATGCCGATGGCTTCAAGTGGGTCAACATGTTCGAAAGCGGCATCATCGATCCGGTGAAGGTCACCCGCAGTGCACTGCAGAATGCAGCTTCCATCGCGGCTTTGATCCTGACCACCGAATGTGCTGTCACCGATATTCCTGCTCCCCCAGCCCCCGTAGCGCCGGGCGCCGAGGGAATGGGCGGAATGATGTAAGACCATGCCTCAACAGGGGGGCCGCAACTGCGGCCCCTTTGCTGTATCCGGGCCATGCTATGGAAAACTTGACTACCCTAGTATGAACGTGCTACTTTAATCGATACTTGGAAAATCGGACGCAGCGTTGTCCTTGTATTACGATGCCATCCATTTTCATGCAAAGTGAGGATCACCCATGCTTTCATTGCTTAGTGCTTTAGCCGCTCCGGAGTCGACCGGCGGCGCCGCGAGCTCCACCGGTTCTATGATGACGACCTTCATCACGTTTGGTCTCATCATTGTCATTTTCTACTTTTTGATCATCCGTCCGCAGAAGAAACGGGACAAGGAGACCAAGGAGATGCTTGCCTCCATCAAGAAGGGAGACAAGGTTGTCTCCATCGGTGGTATCCATGGGACCGTTCTGGCAGTCAAAGAGACTACCGTGGTGGTCAAAGTGGATGACAACACTCGTCTTGAGTTCTCCAGGAATGCCATCAGCAGTATCGTCGACCGTAAGGCCGAAGGTGCTTCGACTTCCAGCAAGAAGAAGAGCAAGAAGGAAGAGCAGGTTACTGCTCCTCAGGATACGGAAGCCAAAGCCGAAACGACTGTAGTCGAAGCTGATGCTGAATCGAAAGACAACAAATAATTCTATTTAGACTATCTGGAGAGTATCATGAAAAAACGGAGTCGTCTGGTGATCGTTCTGGCGGTCGTCTTGTTGTGTGGATATTTCCTCTATCCCACGGTCAAGTGGTATGGATTTGTACCGCAGGACGCCAAGGAATTGGCAACAGGCTCAAATGTACAGATTAAGGAGTATTCCCGTGGACAGGCTTCACGTGATCTCCGCGCCCTCAAGGATCTGATTGCGAAGGATGCCAAGGCAGCCCTTCCTGCACAGTATGATTATCTGAAGGATGCAGCAAAGGCCAATTACAAGGCCATGAAGCAGCCCGTACCCAAGACTTGGACGCTGGAAAGTCTCTTCGGCGGATTCTACAATGAACAGAACATGTTCGATGCCGCCGAATCGTACTACCGTTCCAGTCTGCTGGACCTGAAGACCCTCGGCAACAAGGCTTTGCAACTGGGCTTGGACCTTCGTGGTGGTATGAGCATCCTGCTTGAGGCGGATACCGCTGCATTTGAAGCAAAAAAGGGGAGCAACGCTTCCGCCTCGGAGATTTCCACTGCGATCAAGCAGGATATCGAGATCCTCGAGAAGCGTATCGACCAATTCGGAGTCAGTGAACCGGTCATCAGATTGCAGGGAACCGATCAGATCCTCATCGAGGTTCCTGGTGCTGCTGATCCGGAACGCGTGAATTCCTTCCTTCGCGGCAAGGGATCCTTGGTATTCAAGATGGTCGACACCACCTTGACCCAGCAGCTCAATGACTATTACAAGGCTAATCCTTCCGAAGTGTACACCGACACCGGTGCCCTGAAGCAGCCTGACTTCCTGCCTGCAGGCAAAATTGCCGCTGGTTACTACGTCAGCGACGCCTATGGCATCGACGAGCTGGAAAGCTATGTCGTGGTTAATGAGGAAGTGGGATTGGATGGAATGCATCTGGAGAGCGCCACCACCGGAACCGATGGAATCACCGGCCGTCCGGTCGTGAACTTCCAGCTTGACAGCCTTGGTGGTGACATTTTCTACAAGCTTACCTCCACCCATGTCGGTGACACCTTGGCGGTTGTCATGGATGGGAAGGTGAAGGCAATGGCCACCATCAATGAAGGCATCCGAAACAGTGTCCAGATTTCCGGATTCAACGCGGCTGAAGCCAACGATCTTGCGATCGTGTTGCGTACGGCAGCCCTGCCGATCGAGTTGGTTGTTTCCAGCCAGCAGGCTGTGGGTGCAACCCTTGGAGAGGATGCTGTTGCCGCTGGTCTGAAGGCGATTGCGATCGGCTTCGTTCTGGTGGTCCTGCTGATGTTCGCATACTACAGTGCAAGCGGCTTGGTCGCCGACCTTGCCTTGTTGTTCAACCTGTTCATCATGGTCAGTGTACTCTCTGCTTTCAATTTCACGTTGACCTTGACCAGTGTCGCCGGTCTCATTCTCACCTTGGGTATGGCCGTAGACACCAACGTCATCATTTATGAGCGTATCAAGGAAGAGAGAAGACTCGGCAAGAGCGACATCGCATCGGTGAAAGCAGGTTTCGACAAGGCGTTCTGGACCGTCATGGACGCCAACATCACGACGATCATCGCTGCGTTGGTGCTGTCCCAGTTGGGAAGCAGTTCGGTCAAGGGCTTCGCGAACACATTGGCCATTGGTATTGTCAGTTCGGTGTTCACCGCCCTGTTCGTCTCGCATCTTATCTTCGATGCGACGGTGGTGGACCGTGAGGGTAAGAAGCTGCACATCAGCTGGAGGAAAAACTAAATGCTTAAGAAAGATATTCCTGTCATTAAATTGCGCTGGTATGCCTGGGCATTGGCTGGTGTCCTCCTGCTTGCCGGTGTCATCTCCTTGTTCGTCTTTGGTGGCTTCAACCTCGGGGTCGACTTTGAAAGCGGTCTGAGTCAGCGGATTCAGGTTGCTCCTGTCGGTCTTGAAGTGACCTACAGCGGTACGAAGGATGCAGTCCTGTCTGTCAGCGGCAATGCCCTGACGCTCGAGATTCGCGGTGAGGAGGGTGTTTCCACAACCAGCTTCCATGCAGCTTCCTACGCGACCGCAGCCGATCTTGGTGCAGCCCTCGATGCAGTGGATAAGATCAACGCAACCGTAATCGACGGTTCTTTGAAGACAGCGGATCTGCTCAGCGGATACGGCTTTCCGGCCACGCTTTCCTCAACACCGACCAAGTTGAATTTCAGAAGCAGCGGGACGACTTCCATTGAGAACGTCCGCTCCGCCCTCTCTTCCTTGGGAAATGTGAAGGTGCAGACCGTCGGTGCTGATTCGAACCAGATGTTCCAGGTCCGCTTCGGGATCAAGGACAACGGCACCCAGGCTTCCATGGAGGCTGAGGTGAAACAAGCCCTTGCCACAGCTTTCGGTGAAGGAAACGTCGTGGTCCTGCAGAGCGACTACATCGGACCGAAGTTCAGCGCCACCTTGCTTTCCAGTTCCATCATGGCCATCCTTGCCGCTATGGCGTTGATTCTGGTCTATGTATGGATCCGGTTCCGCTTTGCCTATGCCGTCTCTTCCCTGATCGCCCTGGTGCATGACGTATTCATGATGCTCACCTTCATTTCACTGATGCGTCTTGAATTCTCAAGTACGACGATCGCAGCTTTGCTGACGATCATCGGGTACTCGCTGAACAACACGATCGTTATTTTCGACCGTGTGCGTGAGAATGTGACGTTGCACAAACAGATCGGGCTTGCAGCACAGATAGACAAGAGCGTGTCGCAGTCAATGTCCAGAACGGTTATGAGCGCCGTCACCACCTTGATGGCGATTCTTCCGCTGGCAATTTTTGCTTCCGGCGATATCCGCCTCTTTGCAATCAACATGCTGCTCGGCATCGTATTCGGTACCTACTCATCCAACCTGCTTGCCCCGGCAATGCTGTATTGGATCAGCAAGGCACAGAAAAAGGTGGACATCGAACCCAAGAGTGCCGTATAACCACTCGTTTCGAAGATTCAACCATGCTGTCGTAGGGGTTACCTTGCGACAGCTTTTTCGTCATACTAGGAAGCTATGAAGATCGTATTGTCACAAACCATGGGATATTGCAAAGGGGTTTCCCGTGCATTGGGTATGGCTGAAAATGCCATCAGCCAAGCGGCACTGAAGGGAAAACCGGTATATTCCATGGGTAAATTGATCCATAACAGACAGGTCTGCGCATGCTTTGCCCAGCAAGGTATGGAGGAGATTGAAGGCCCCGAGGGCCACGCACAGGGTGTAGTGGTGCTGCGTGCTCATGGGATACCCGATGCGACGCGTACAGCTTTTCTGGAATCGGGATTCGAAATCGTCGATGCCACCTGTCCAGTCGTCAAACGGAATCTGCATTTGATCGCTGAATACAGCAAAACCCACCGTATTGTGATTGTCGGGCATGCCCATCATCCGGAAACAGCAGCAATGCAGGGCGTGATGGTCGCTGGGCAGCCGATTTTCTCCAAGTTGATCACCGATATCGAACATATAGGGGTTGCTCAGCAGGACGGGCGGTATGCTGTATTTGTCCAGACGACGTTCGACCAACAGCAATGGATCGAAATCAAACAAGCCTTGACGCATTGGTGCACCCGTGGGTGTGAGCTTGTGTTCGTCAATGAGATTTGTCCCTCTTCGATCAACAGGCGGGAGGCGGTTCTCTCGCTTGCCCGAGCGTGCGACGGGGTCGTGGTTATCGGGGGTAAGGAGAGTGCAAACACCAATGCCCTGTACGAATTGGTGGTGCAACAAGGAAAGAAAGCCTGGCATATTGAGGATGAGACACAAATCACCGAAGATATGTATGCCTGTGCTATACTGGGCATAACTGCAGGGGCTTCGACCCCGCCTTCCTTGATTCAACGTATTGTAGAGAAGCTAGAAGAGGAGTAATACATGGCAACAGATTACCGGGGGATTCCGATTCCTACCATCAAACGTTTTCCTTCCTATCTGAGGCTGCTCAAAGGATATCACGAGCAAGGCCTGGAAATGGTATCGGCCACCATGTTGGCCGAGGAGCTGGGACTCAAGCCCATCCAGGTACGCAAGGATATTTCCTGCACCGGTATCGAAGGCAAACCGAAAGTGGGCTTTACGGTGACCAAACTCATCGATGCCATTATTCATACACTTGGATGGGACAACGCAACCGATGCGATCTTGATCGGAGCCGGGCACCTTGGTTCCGCGCTAGCTCGCTATGAAGGTTTTGAGACCTACGGTTTAAAGATTGTTGCAGCGTTTGACATCGACAAACAGAAATGGGGCAGCAAATTGGGTGAGGTCCCGGTATTTCCCCTCGATTCATTGAAGCAATACATTGAGGAAAACCATGTGAACATCGCCGTTCTTGCCGTTCCTGCCGCCCAAGCACAGGAAGTTTCCGAATTGGTGGTGGAGTGCGGGATTCTGGCAATTTGGAATTTTGCCCCCAAGGATCTGAAACTGCCTGAACGGGTGGTCGTACAACGTACCGATCTTGCAACCAGCTTCGCCGTCCTTTCTGCGAAGGTAAAGCGCAAGATGAGCAAGGAGCAGCTTCTTTCAGAGGAAGATGAGTGGTAAGGGTGTGCCTGATGCAGGGGTGTCATGAAGACATCCCTTATTAATATTCCTATAAGAATATTAATAGTATGTTTGATTGAATATAATTCTCATAAATCACAAACATAAGATAATAAAAACTCAATTTTTCATAAATTATTGACTTTACAGCCATAAGTGAATACGATGAGACCCAATGTTAGGAATATGAGGGTACAGCATGGACAGGTTGGTAGTCGAATTGTGCATGGGGAGTTCCTGTTTTGCACGAGGCAATTCCCAGACCTTGCAGGCGTTGGAGACGTTCTTGCGCAATGAAGGGTTGGCTGATCAGGTGGAATTGGTCGGGCACTTGTGCCTGGGCGCCTGTTCGAAGGGGCCGAATGTCCGCATCGGGGATCAAGCCTACCGAGAGCTTGACGCCGAAGGCGTGGTGGCCTTGGTCAAGCAATCGCTCACGCTCAGGAAACAAACTACATGATACACCCGATATATACCGAGCTCACCGAGTGCCGCGATTGCTATAAATGTGTACGCGGCTGTCCGGTGAAAGCGATCCAGGTCAAGGATGGATCGGCGGTGGTCGTAAAGGACCGGTGCATCTACTGCGGGCATTGTGTGGATATCTGTCCTTCCCATGCAAAGAAAATCCGTAATGATCTGGCCCGGGTACGGCAGTTTCTGACCGGAGGAAGGGCAGTGTACTGTTCGCTTGCCCCGTCTGCGGCAGCTGAATTTTCCTGCAGTATGGATGCATTGGTGCTTGCCTTGCATCGTTTGGGTTTCACGGCAGTCAGCGAGACCGCCCTTGGCGCGGCCTTGGTCAATGAGGCAATCGAGACATACGCCGACCAACATGAGGGGACTTGCCCTTGGATTTCCACCGCCTGTCCTACGGTGGTGCAGATGGTCAAGAAATATTACCCATCCTTGGTTCCCCATCTTGGCAAGATTCCCTCTCCTCTGCAATGTCATAGCGCGTATTTGCGCTTTCTGTATGGGGATGATATCGGCATTGTGTTCATAGGCCCGTGCATCGCGAAGAAGGTGGAAGCCGACCAAACCCCGGGGTATCCCGATTTTGCCCTCACCTATGAGGAACTTCGTACCTGGTTGCATCTGGAAGGCTTGGACCTTGGCCTGATGGAAGCGAAGTTGGCTGCCGATCCATCCCAAGCATACTCCTTTGTTCCCGCACGGGCGGGAAAGTCCACCCTCTATCCGATCGAGGGGGGCATGATAGCATCCCTTCGGTGGGGTGGCGATCCTTTCCAGACCAAGGCGGTGGCGGTCAGTGGGTCCAATCAGATTGAAGGAACGCTGAAAGGCATGCAATCCGGCCAGCTCTCCAGCGATTTTATGGAGCTGCTTTTCTGCGAAGGTGGTTGCATCAACGGAAGCGGGAGTGAAAAGGGTCGGTCCTCTGCACTCAAGAAGGGGTATGCGACCCGGTTCACCAGAAGCCGTATTTCGCAATCGGGGCCTCTGTTCCAAGGCGCCCCTTCCTTTGTCGCCGATTTGCTGGCCAAGGGGTATGCCATCATTGATTCGAAACATGCCGGGGAATCGGATATTCCTGTTTCCTCGTTTGTCTCTTCCCATCGTGAAGAGGATATCGATCGTGCACTGAGAGTGTTGGGGAAGCGGGATAAATCCGATGAATTGAATTGCGGCGGCTGCGGCTACAACAGTTGTCGGGAGATGGCGATCGCCTATCTTGACGGAATGGCCGAGATGGAGATGTGCGTCACCAAAATGCGCAAGGAAGCCCAAAGCAAAATCGACGTTCTGCTGCGGACAATTCCCATCGGGGTGGTCATCGTGGATGAAAAGTTGAGAATCGTTGATTGCAACAACGGCTTTCTCACGTTGTTCGGCGATCTCGATTTTGCACTGGAACAGTCATACCTCAACTTGGTCAAGGATTTGCCGGTTGAACGGTTCGTCCCCTTCTCCGAGAGGTTTTCCGAGCAATTCGGGTCGCCCAAGGCACGGCAATACAACCTGCATTATCAGGATACCTTTCTGAAGACGACCTTTTTCTCGGTGGAGCAGCAGCATCTGGTAGGTGCTTTGTTCGAGGATATAACCACACCGACGGTGCGACGTGAGACAGTGATCAAGAAGGCCGAGGATGTCATCCAGAAGAGCTTGGAAACCGTGCAACAGATAGCCAGTCTGCTCGGAGAGAATGCAGCAGAGACCGAAATCATGCTCAATAGTCTGATTGACGCCTTTAAGGTGCCTGACACCAACCAAGGTGATGGTCTGGCCAAGGAAGAGCAATGAACGACGTATTCCTTGATGTCGATTATGCCCAGATATACAAGCATGATCAGAAGATTGGAGGGGATGTGTTTCTGCTTTCCCGGGATAAGGAGAGCAATCAGATTGTTTGCACGCTCAGTGATGGGCTCGGCAGCGGCGTAAAGGCGAATGTATTGGCAAGTCTGACCGCACGGATGGCCCACAAGTTGAGTTTCAGCCCGATGGATCTGACGCATTCGGCGCAGATCATCATGAATACACTTCCGGTCTGCAAGCAGCGCAAGATCAGTTATTCCACGTTTACCATCGCCGATCTTCGCCCTGCCAGCCCTGATGAGATCACGGTAAATCTGGTGGAGTACGACAATCCTTCGGCGTTGGTATTCCATGGCAGCTCCGAATATGCCTGGCAGCCGAAGCAGATCGAACTGCATCGTGACGGTGCGTTCAAGAAGGAAGTTCTCGGACACTCCCACCTGAGGCTGAACATCGGCAGCAGATTGGTAATCTTCAGTGATGGGGTCACCCAGGCGGGAATGGGCAAGGAACTTCCTCTCGGTTGGCGGCTGGATGGCGTAAAGCGGTTTGTACAAACCAGAATTGCAGCTGACCCTGACATTTCCAGTCATGATCTTGCGCAGGCGATCGTGCATCGGGCGCATGCGCTTGATCGCCTCTGTGCAAAGGACGATATCACCTGTATGGTGGTATATGTACGCAGACCGAGGCGGACGTTGGTGGTTACCGGACCGCCATTCACCAAGGAGCATGACCAGCAGATGGTGGATGCGATCCGATCGTTCGAAGGTAAGAAGATCATCAGCGGAGGAACGACGGCCCAGATCGTTTCCCGTTTGTTGGGCAAGCCGCTGAAGGTCGACCTGCACTGCTGGTCACCCCAGGTCCCGCCGTGTTCGGTCATGGAAGGCATCGATTTGGTCAGTGAGGGGATGCTGACCCTCAGCAAAGTGGCCAGCGCCTTGGAGGAGAAGACCCCGTTGAGTTCACTGCCCGACGATGCGGTGAAGAAATTCATCAGTGTCATGCAGGAAAGCGATCAAGTGCACTTTCTGGTCGGAACGAAAATCAACGAGGCGCATCAGGACCCGAGCATCCCGGTGGAAATCGGTATACGCAGGACTTTGATCGGACGTTTGAGAAAGGCTTTGGAAGAGAATTATTTAAAGGAAACCTCGCAGCAATACATCTAGCGGGAAGGAGCAGGTGATGAACAGGAAAGAGAAAGTAACGGTAAAAATCTGCGTGGGGACGGCTTGTTTTGTCCAAGGAGGAGCCGATTTGCTTCTGTATAATGAATTCTTGGACCCGGTGGTGCTGGCGACCTGTGAATTGGAGGGTGTTTCCTGCTTGGGAGGCTGTAAAATGGCCGAATCGAACGAACGGCCTCCCTTTGTGGAGATAAACGGGAAACTCTATGGGGATATGACCCAGGAAAAGTTGTGCAAACTGCTTTCGGAGGCGATTCATGCTTGAATTGAACAACCAGTATACGGTAATCAAGCGACAGGTCCAGACCGAGGTGCTCAAGGAGTTCTTTGCAGGGACCCTTGCCGAGCATGCCGATGCAATCCCATTCAGACTCATTCCCAAGCAGAGGGTTCCCAACCGTTGCTGCATTTATAAGGAACGGGCGATGGTCCGTTACCGGATTATGGCTTTGCTGGGGGTGGACATCGAGCATGAGGACGATGAGATGAAGGGGCTCGGTGCCTATGTACAGGAAGCACTCGGCAGCCATCGTCCGACGCTTCCCATTTTGACCACCATCAATACAGCCTGTTCCTCCTGTCCACCGGACCGGTATCTGATCAGCGATGCCTGCAGGGGGTGTTTCGCCAGACCCTGCCTGGCCAATTGTCCGAAGGATTGCATCAGCTTTTCCAATGGACAGGCCCACATTGATGAGAACCGATGCATCCGTTGCGGCAAGTGCAAGGAGGTGTGCCCTTTCCATGCCGTGGTCCATATTCCCGTCCCCTGCGAGGAAGCTTGTCCGGTGAATGCGGTGAAGAAGAACGAGGATGGGTACGTCGAGATTGATTATGAGAAATGCATCAGTTGCGGCCGATGTGCGATGAGTTGCCCGTTTGGGGCGATTGTCGATCGCTCCTCCGTCCTTCCCGTTGCAAAGATTCTGAAGGATAATGAACCGGTTACCGCCTTGATTGCACCGGCGATTGAAGGCCAGTTTCCGGGGACCTTGGCGCAGATCAAGCAAGCCTTGCTGGCCGTAGGATTTTCCCAGGTGATCGAGGTCAGTGAAGGTGCACGCATCACCTGTGAACATGAGGCCTCAGAGTTGAATGAACGCAAGCTGGCGGGCAAGGGGTATCTGACCACCAGCTGTTGTCCTGCATACATGGAACTGATCGACAAGCATCTGCCGTTCCTGTCCGAACATCGCTCGTCTGCACTTTCCCCTATGGGATATGCCGCCCTGCTGGCGAAGCAGCTGCATCCCGAGGCGAAGACGGTGTTCATCGGCCCCTGTCTTGCCAAGAAAGTAGAAGCCGTCAGATTGGGGACGTTGGACGGGGTGATAACCTTCAGTGAGCTGGCTTCCCTTTTCATTGCCCGGGGGGTTGATGTTCGGGAGATGGTGAGTGCCGACCTTGGTGATACCGCATCCTTTGTGGATTGCCGGGAATTTGCACTTTCCGGCGGGGTTGCTTCCTGTGTGCTCTCCCGGATGACTGCCGGTTCGGAGATAACGGTTCTTCCGATCAACGGAATCGACAAGAAGATGTTCAGAGCCATGAAAGTCTGGGAGAGACGACCGGTGGAAACAGATTTGGTGGAAGTGATGTGTTGTGAAGGCGGCTGCATCAACGGTCCGGGGGTGGTGGTCAAGCCTTCGGTCGCAGTCAAGCTTCGCGGTGGCGACAAGGCAACCATGCCGGTCAAGGCGATGCGGTCCGTATTGGGCCCCAAGGAGGGTGGCGTATGATTGAATTGGGTGGTGGATCCTTGCTTTCCCAGATGGAAGCTCTGGTACATGATTGGGATGGAAGCACCGAACGAAGGTATTGTCATCTGGCGAATGCTTCAGCTTTGTTGTGCGAACATTTGGAACGGGTCATCTGGGTGGGATTCTATCTCACCGTCCCCGGAACCGAGCGGTTGGTGCTCGGCCCGTTCCAGGGCAAGGTTGCGTGTACCGATATCAGTTTCACAAGGGGTGTCTGCGGACTGGCGGCCCGGACAAAGCAGAGTGTACGGATTGCCGACGTACACCAGATTCCCGACCATATTGCATGCGACAGTGCGTCGCAAAGCGAGTTGGTCATTCCTTTGTTCTCTCCGTCGCACGATGTGGTGGGCGTATTGGATATCGACAGCGCCGAAGTGGGTCGTTTCACTGAAGAAGACCAGCGCGATATGGAAGCAGTGGCCGCTTTGCTGTCCCATAGGCTTTGGACTTGACTAAATTCCCCAATGTACGCATTCTATGCAGTAAGGCGATGAGAAAGACGAGTAACCGGAAGCGGAGCCACAGAGAGGATTCCCTTGGTTGAGAGGAATCCGGCAAGCGCTCGATGAAAACCCCTTTTGAGCCGCATACCGAACGGGAAACCCAGTAGATTATGCCGCACACCTGGCGATACAGGTACTTGAGTGTCCTTTCCGATACCTTTGGAGCGGGAAGGGAAGCAAGGTGGAACCGCGGAACATGAGAGCCCTCATGTCTTCGTCCTTGCCGGTGGTGGAAGATGCCGCCCGGCGAGGGAAGGCATGAAGGCTCTTTTTTTATGTGGAATATACTCTGGGAAGGAGATAGTATGGCAAAGGAAGATGCAGGAGAGAAACTCTCCAAGATTAGGCACTCGATGGCGCACGTCATGGCAGAGGCCGTGCTGCAGATGTTTCCTGATGCGCAGATAGCCATCGGCCCTGCGATCGAGAACGGGTTTTATTATGATTTCGATTTACCCCGTCAGTTGGTGACCGAGGATCTGGAAGAGATCAGCGAACGGATGCGTGCCATCATAGCCGAGGACAAGAAGTTCGTCCGGACGGTGGTCAGTCGTGCAGAGGCGCAGAAGCAGTTTGCCGACCAGAAGTACAAGCTTGAGCTGCTTCAGGCGATCCCCGAGGATGAGGAGGTCTCTCTCTACAACCAAGGGGGCTTCACCGATTTGTGCCGTGGCCCCCATGTGGATTCGACCAAGGAGCTCAAAGGGGATGCGTTCAAGCTGATGAGCATCGCAGGCGCTTATTGGAGAGGCAAGGAGACCAATCCCATGCTCACCCGCATCTATGGGACGGCGTGGGCGAATGCAAAGGAGCTCCGCTTGTATCTCCAGCATCTTGAGGATGTTGAGAAACGGGACCACCGTAAGCTCGGCAAGGATCTTGATTTGTTCAGCCTTCATGAAGAGGCCGGTCCCGGTTTGGTGTACTGGCATCCGATGGGGGCGAGGGTCAGACAGGCGATCGAGAACTTCTGGCGCCAGGAGCATTATGCCAATGGCTATGAAATGGTCTATACCCCCCATATCGGACGTTCCTGGCTGTGGGAGACCAGCGGGCATCTTGGGTTCTACAAGGAAGGCATGTATCCTCCGATGGAAATGGACAAGAGCGACTACTATGTGAAGCCGATGAACTGCCCATTCCATATCATGATCTACAAGAACAGCAAGCATTCCTATCGGGATCTTCCGTTCCGGTGGGCCGAGCTTGGTACGGTCTATCGATATGAGAAAGCCGGCGCCATGCATGGACTGATGCGGGTCCGGGGTTTCACCCAGGATGATGCTCACCTGTTCGTGACTCCCGACCAGATGAATGAGGAGATCCGCGAGGTCTTGCGGTTCTCCCTGCATATGCTGCATAGTTTCGGATTCCGTGAGATCAATGCGTATCTTTCCACGAAGCCGGAGAAGTCGGTGGGAGATCCTGCACGCTGGGACGACGCCACCGAAGCGCTTCGCCAAGCCATCGTGGCTGAAGGTCTTTCCTATGAGGTGGATGAGGGCGGCGGTGCCTTCTACGGGCCGAAGATCGACTTGAAGATCAAGGACGCCATCGGTCGTGAATGGCAGCTGTCCACGGTTCAGTTTGACTTCAATGAACCGGAACGCTTTGATATGACCTTTGTGGATAAGGATGGACAGGAGAAGCGGCCGTACATGATCCACCGGGCATTGCTCGGATCGATCGAGCGGTTCTTCGGCGTGCTCATCGAACATTATGCCGGAGCGTTCCCGCCGTGGCTCAGTCCCGAGCAGATCAAGATCATTCCGGTCGGCGAAACGTTCTTCGATTATGCCAAGGAGCTTGAGAAGCGTCTGAGAAGCGAAGGCTTCCGGGTTTCTGCAGATCTTGGTGATGACCGGATGAATGCAAAGATTCGCAATGCCCAGCAGCTGAAGATCCCCTATATGGTGATCATCGGTGAGCGAGAGGCTGAGAATGACCAGGTTTCGGTGCGACTGCGGACCGGAAAGCAGGAAAACGGGCTTTCCACCCAGGTTTTCATCGACCAGGTCAGGGCAAAGGTGCAGAGCAAAGAGCAGCTCTGAGAAACAACGTGAACATCGTACTGGGGAGCCGGAGTGATCCGGCTCTCAGTCGCTTGGAGGTTCCATGACCCAACGAGAAGCATTTGAACGCCTGGAGACACTGGATCGACAGGTTGTATTGATGGAGCATATAGGTTCCACCCTTTCCTATGATCAGGAGATATCGCTCTCCGAACTCGGGGTGGAAGAACGTGCGGCCCAGCTTGGATGGATCGCCGCCCGGGAACATGAGTTGGTCAGTGGATCGGAAATGGGTGATCTGCTTGCCGTCCTAGATGAAAAGCAAGCGGAAACCCCGTTCGAGCAGGCCTTGGTCAGAACCAGACGAAGGGAATATGAGAAGCAGGTCAAACTTCCTGAGGAGTTGGTACGTTCAATTTCTGAACAGGGAGCGAAAGCCCATCAGAGTTGGGTAAAAGCAAGAAAGCAGTGTGACTGGAGTGTGTTTTCCCAGGACTTTTCGGTCATGGTGGATTTGGTCCGCAGGAAAGCAGAATTGCTGTGTACTTCCGACCAATGTCCCTATGATGCCCTTTTGGATGAATTCGAGGAGGGAATGAGAACCGAGCAGGTGCGTTCCTTGTTCGGTTCGATCAAACATGATCTGGTCGGTCTTGTCGACCGAATCAGTGATCAACCGGTCCGCACGGATTTCTTGTTCCAGCCTTACCCGATCGATAAGCAGGAGCAATTCGCCCGACAGGTGCTTTCCGATATGGGATTTGATTTCAGGCGTGGAGGATTGTCGGTTACCGTGCATCCCTTCACCACCACGGTTGGTGCTGACGATATCCGCATCACCACGCGCTATTCCGATCCCAGTGTCATGGACAGCTTCAGTTCCACCATTCATGAAGGTGGGCATGCCTTGTATGAGATGGGTGCATCCCAAGGCCGGATCAAGGGAACCAGCTTGGCAAATGGGGCTTCGTTCGGCTTGCATGAATCCCAGAGCCGGCTGTGGGAGAACATGATTGCAAAGAGCCCGGCTTTCTGGGAGCATTACTACCCGCTGTTCCAAAATCTGTTTCCCGACCAGACCCATGCTGTTTCCTTGGAGCAATTCATCCGAGCTGTCAACAAGGTGGAGCGGACTCCCATCAGGGTGAATGCAGATGAGGTGAGCTACAGCTTGCACATCATGCTCCGTTTCGAGCTTGAACAGCGGATTCTGGACGGTTCGGTCAGCATCGGCGAGTTGCCGGAAGCATGGAATGAACTGACCCGAAGTCTGCTTGGTTTCACGCCGAAGAATGTGAGTGAAGGGGTTCTGCAGGACGTGCATTGGAGCAGCGGCGACTTTGGGTATTTCCCCACCTATGCGCTGGGAAACCTGTATGGGGCACAGTTTTTCCAGTATGCAGGAGAGAAGCTGCCGATCGAGGACCTGTTGCGCTCGGGCAAGCTTGGTGTGATCAAGGACTTCCTGGAAACGGAAATATATGCACAAGGGGCTATGCATACGGGATTGCAGACACTGGAATCGGTAACCAAGCGAGCTCTTGACGCGACCTGCTTCACAAGCTACCTTGAAGGCAAATTCAGCCGGTTGTTCGGCTAACATGAGGTATGTATGAATCTTCCGAATAAGCTTACCGTATCCCGGCTGATTATGGCGCCGTTGTTCTTTCTTTCCTTCCATCTTGGGTATTGGTTCGGTCCTTCCTATCAGAGTCTCGCTTCCGTTTTGACGTTGGTTCTGTGGTTGTTGACCGAGCTCACTGATTTGCTTGACGGACAGATCGCCCGTAGGAAGAATTTGGTCACGGATTTGGGGAAGGTGATGGATCCGTTCGCCGATACCTTTTCCCGTTTGACGTATTTTGTATGTCTCAGCGGTGTGGGCATCATGCCGCTTTGGACGTTCATCCTGATCATGTGGCGGGAGTTCTCCATCCTGTTTGTCCGTATGTTGATGATGGGCAAGGGCAAGCCGGTCCCTGCAAACATTTGGGGGAAGAGCAAGGCTGTTTTGTATGCACTCAGTGGTGCGTTGGGAATCCTGTACATCGCGTTGGAGCATTGGTTGGGGGATTTTGCATTCCTGCTTTCCGTACGCCCGGTCCTCACCGTGGTGTTCATCCTTGCAGCGTTGAGTTCGGTGATGTCCTTTCTTACCTATATCAGGGCGATTGTCCGAGACAAGAGCCTTGCTTCCCTGACACGATGAGGGCGTCCATGCAAGCATTGACAAATCTCACCGTCGAAGAGGCCGGAAAACTATCGTTTTTGTTGACTGATGTGGATGATACCATCACCACGAAGGGGAAATTGCATCCTGAAGCCTTGGACGCCCTGTATCGGCTTGCCAATGCGGGTATCCGCACCATTTGTGTAACCGGAGGATCTGCAGGGTGGGGCGATACCTATCTCAGGCAATGGCCGATTGAGGCTGTGCTCAGTGAGAGCGGGGCGGTCTGTCTGTATCGCAAGGATGGCTCGATCAAACACTACATCCATCCGTCCATCGTGCAGGATGGATATCAAGATCGGATGAAAGCGTTGATGGAACGGGTTCTCTCCTCTGTGCCGAACGCAAAGCTTTCCAGTGACCAGTTTGCACGATTATATGACATTGCGTTCGACCATGGCAGCGAGCCTCCGTATCTCGACCAGGCCGGGATTGCCCAAGTGGTTGCCCTCTGCCAGGAGATGGGTGCATCGACGGCGGTCAGTTCCATCCATATCAACGCTTGGTTCGGCAGCTTCGACAAGTTTCGGGGAACCAAGGCTTTCTTCTCCGATGTGCTTGGGTTGGATGAGCAGTACGTATGCAACCACAGCTGTTATTGCGGGGATGCTCCGAATGACCAAGTCATGTTTTCTCGTTTTCCGGTCAGCTTCGGGGTAGGTAATATCCGTCGCCATGTTTCATCAATGCAAGTGTTGCCTGCATATGCAGCTGAAGCAGAAGGCGGGGCCGGCTTTGCACAGATAGTTGATGCATTGCTGGAAAGGCGTGGTAAATTATTGTGAAATTCTTTGTGAGGACTGCTTGACACTAGCAGAGGAGTTTTGTTATGTTATCGGAGCACGCTGAGCGACACCAAGTCGTGATGCGGCAGATTTTTGACAGATATATGAGAGAAGAGAAGAGAAGATATACACGAGATGATTGCCGAAAGGTCGTTGATCGAGTGTTTTGGAAGCTGTAAGGGCTTCCCAGTCAATTCGAGGAATAATGATGAACAGTAGA
>NZ_JBFWIJ010000009.1:0-107034 GCF_050256055.1 Sphaerochaeta sp.
CATCCCGAACACGGAAGTTAAGCACCCTCACGCCGATGGTACTACGGTTTGCCGTGGGAGAGTAGGTAGCCGCCGGGCCCCTTTTTTTTCTCCGTCCCTCCCTTCGCGGAGGTTCTTTTTTACCCTTTTGGTACGTTGAACTATGCTACACTGCTACAGGGAGTGTAGGATGCTGTTCATACAAGTATTTGCAATAGCCTTATTAGGTGCGTTCCTTCAAGCAAACATAGGATTCGGATTTCCGGTGATCGCCATGGTGTTTCTTCCATCCTTGTTTCCTTTCTCCACGGCAGTGGCTTTGAACCAGATGATTGCTTTGGCAAGTACCGGCTATCTCACGTTAAAATATCGTGCATCGATCCGCTATGCAACGCTCATCCCGTTGTTGATCAGTTCGCTAGTGGTGGGTATGGTATTCATTCTGTTCAGTTTTTCGCTTGATTCACGAATCCTCGTACTGCTGTTGGGCGGCTTTCTGATTCTTCTCTCCCTCTATTTCATAATATTCAGCGCACGAATTTCCATCAAACCAACAAGAAGAAACAGCTTGGCAATGGGGTCGCTTGCAGGACTCGGCAACGGGTTGTTTGGAATAGGAGGGCCTCCGGTGGCGTTGTATCTTCTGGCTTCCACGGGAGACAAGCGTGCATATCTGGGCACCATCCAAGCATATTTCTTGATCTGCAATATCCAGAGCATCATCCTGCGCTCGATGCATGGCGCCGTTGCCTTGGACCAGGTTCCTTTGGTGCTGCTGGGGTGGGCAGGCATCGGAATGGGAACCTATCTGGGGCTAAAACTCTTCAACATCTGGTCGGAGACTGTTTTGAAACGTATCGTCTATGGGTTTGTGGGAATCAGTGGCGTGTGGATCATCATCAACGCACGATAGGCCTCTTGAACAAAAAACTTGGCAATTGAAGTGTCGACAAGATTCTTTGGTCGATTGTCTGGGTATGTACGCAAAAGTGATTGACAAAGGTCACTGATGCATATTATATATTGATAAGCATCAATATGAGGAACATAATGGACAGTGAACAATTGATACTTATACTCAAAGCACTCTCCGACTCCAATCGGCTGGCAATCTTTCTCAAACTGACCGAAGGAGAAGCCTGCGTCTGTGAGTTGTTGAAAGTTTTTTCAATTACCCAAGGAACGCTCAGCCACCATATGAGGATCCTCTCGGAGGCTGACTTGGTGGTCGGGAGACGGGACGGCAAGTGGATTCACTATGCAGTCAATACAGCAACATTTTCTGCGTTTCAGACGTATATTGGATCGATTACGTTCACCACAGATCCCTTGGAGGCTTGCCCGTGCGTATGATTATCGATTTTCTGCAATACCAAGTGCTGGGGATGCGCTTCCTCAATGATCTGATCGGGATGGGCCTCTCCGCTCTGGGTATCTCCTTGGAGAGCCGGATTGGGGGAAGCCTGCAATTCTTTTTGTATGATGTGATCAAGATATTGATCTTGCTTTCCGTCCTCATCTATGTGATCAGCTACATCCAAAGCTATTTTCCCCCTGAACGAACCAAACGCATACTCGGTCGGTTTTCGGGTCTGAAAGCCTATACGTTGTCTGCACTGTTGGGGACCGTAACCCCCTTTTGCTCCTGTTCGTCCATCCCCTTGTTCATCGGTTTCACTTCCGCCGGGCTTCCCTTGGGAGTCACCTTTTCCTTTCTGATTTCCTCACCGTTGGTTGATCTTGGCTCGCTGGTGCTTCTTGCCAGCATCTTCGGTTTCCCCATAGCCTTCGCTTATGTGGTGGTGGGCTTGGTTCTGGCCGTCCTGGGAGGTGCGTTGATCAACAAGGTCGGCAAGGAAGAGCAGATCGAGGAATATATCCGGAATCTTCGGGCGAATGCTCAGACAGAACCTTCGGTCATGTTGGGCGTGCAGCGAAGAGCCTATGCCGCTTCCCAGGTGCGCACTACCGTGCATAAGGTATTCTGGTATATTCTCATAGGTGTGGGAATCGGAGCATTGATCCACAATTGGATTCCCGCTTCATGGATACTGTCGGTTCTGGGATCAAAGAATCCCTTCTCCGTCTTGATTGCTACGCTCGTCGGAGTGCCCATGTATGCCGACATATTCGGTACCATACCGATTGCCGAGGCGTTATGGCTGAAGGGAGTGGGGTTGGGAACCATACTGTCCTTCATGATGGGGGTCACCGCATTGTCCCTTCCTTCCCTGATACTCCTACGCAAAGCGGTGAAGCCGCCTCTGTTGGCTTTGTTTTTCACGGTAGTTACCGGGGGTATCATCTGCATCGGATACTTGTTCAACAGCATCGGGTATCTGTTCATTCATTGATTCGTAGAGGAGAAGACATTATGGCATTGTTTGGATTAGGAAAAAAACAAAAAGAAACACAAGAGGAAATTTCCTCTGCGGTGAAGATTCTGGGTTCCGGGTGTGCTGCATGCAATAGCCTGGAACTGAACACCAAGAAAGCCCTGCAGGAATTGGGACAGGATACGGCGGTTGAGCATGTCACTGACTTTGCGAAGATTGCATCGTATGGAGTCATGAGCACGCCCGCCCTGATGGTGGATGGAAAGGTTCTTTCCTCCGGCTTGGTCCTCGGTTCAGATGAGGTGGCCGCCTTGATCAAGAAGGCGAGGGATCTGGGATGAAGAAACCGGTGGTCGCCTTCATCTGTGTGCATAATTCCTGTCGAAGCCAGATGGCGGAGGCATTGGCTGTCTTGCACCACGCAGATGTGTTTGAAGCTTGCTCAGGAGGGACCGAGACCAAGGCTGCGATCAACCCGGATGCCGTGAGGATCGTGAAACAACTCTACGGAGTCGATATGGAATTGACCCAAAAACCCAAGTTGCTTGCTGCGCTCCCCCCTGTGGACATCGTCATCACCATGGGGTGCAACGTCCAATGTCCCCACCTTCCTTGCAAATATCGTGAGGATTGGGGATTGGATGATCCTACCGGAAAGGGGGATGATGCGTTCATGTTGACCGCCAAGGTCATCGAATCAAAACTTGAGGATTTGGCTCGGCGCATTGCAGCCGGCTTGGGTAATACCTAGTGGACATTCTTGGCAAATAACGGTATTACATAGGGGTGTCTTGCAACAAGACACCCCCTCTTTTCAGAGAATCCAGGAGTTTCGTGAATGCCCTCAATCGCATCCCTTTTGAAAGTCAAGCGAGAAAACGTACGCTTGATGTATATCGTCTATTTTGCCTTTTTTACCAGCGGCATGATGAGTACGCTCATCGGTGCGCTCCTGCCTTTTATGAAAGAAGAGTACCACATGAGTTACGTGCTCAGCGGCGCCGTCATTTCCGCCCATCAGATCGGCAACTTCTGTGCGCTTTTGATCGCAGGATACCTTCCGTATATGATCGGGAGGAAACGAAGCACCATCACGCTTTCTCTCGGGATTGTCATCGGTTTTTTGCTTATGACACTTTCAGGCAATCCGATTCTTCTATTGATTGCATTCGCTTTCACCGGGATCGGTCGTGGTACGTTGAGCAACATCACCAACGTGGTGATGAGTGAGATATCGGAAAACAAGGCCGCCAGCCTGAACCTGCTGCACGCCTCGTTTGCCGTAGGAGCCTTCGTGGCCCCGTTTCTCGCCATCCTCTCCACCAGTGTGTTCGGCGTCTATTGGCGTATCAGCGCCTGGGTGCTGGTGGCCTTTGAATTAGCCGTCCTGTTATTCTGGACTCGTTCCTCGCTCTCAGGCAAACCGAAAACGAAGAACAGGGACGAGGGTACCGATTTTGCCAAAAGCCCCCGCTTTTGGCTGAATACCGCGATTCTTTTTTTCTACCTCTGCAGTGAAGCCTCGGTGATCGGTTGGTTGGTGACCTATTTCAATGATACCGGACGACTCAGCCCGGCATTGGCGCAGACCACCAGTTCCGCACTTTGGGTGTTCATCCTCATCGGCAGACTCGCTTGTGCTTCATTGTCGGTAAAAATGAACAAGAATGTATTGCTCCTCATCTTGGGATTTTTGCAGGTGGTGTTTTTCTTCATGATGATCAGCGTCCAGTCAATCGTGCTGATCTATATCAGTCTGTTCGGGTTCGGACTCGCCATGAGCGGTACCTATCCAACCACGCTCTCAACGATGGATAAACGGTTCATGTCTTCCACCATCGCAACAGGAACCTGTATTGCCACTGCAACTATAGGGGCAATCGCCATGCCGATTATTGTCGGCTCCGTCGCTCAATCGGTGGGAATTGCCGGAGGTTTGGCAACCATCAGTTTGAGCATCTTATGCATGTTCTCGCTCATGGTTGTCAAATATCTGCTTGGCAGAAGACAGCCGGTGGCGGCAACTGCATGATTCTATGTACAAGGAACTAGTATGATTACCCATAATGATAAGATTCGCAACATCGCCATCATCGCACACGTCGACCATGGCAAGACCACACTTGTCGACGCACTGTTCAAGCAAAGCGGCATGGTCAAGGAAAACGCCGAGGAACGCATCATGGACAGCGGTGCGATCGAACGGGAACGAGGCATCACCATCAGTGCCAAGAACTGCGCCATCTCGTGGAAAGGTGTAAAGATCAACATCATCGATACCCCGGGTCATGCCGACTTCGGTGGTGAAGTGGAGCGGGGTCTGTCCATGGTTGATGGAGTGGTTCTGCTTGTGGACGCTGCAGAAGGGCCGCTTCCCCAGACCCGATTCGTGTTGGAAAAGGCTCTGAAACTGGGACTGAAACCGATCATTGTAATAAACAAAGTCGATCGTCAGGATGCCCGCAGCGAGGAAGTCATCCAGGAAGTCTACGAGCTGCTGCTCGAGCTTGCCAATGATGAGTCCATGCTCGATGTCCCGGTGTTCTATGCGAACGGCCGGGAAGGACGATGCGGGCTCGATCCTGGTTCATTGGAAGAGAACCTGTATCTTCTCATGGATTGTATTCTTGAACGGGTACCCGAGCCGATCTTTGACGACCAGCAGCCCTTCCAGATGCTGGTCAGCGATCTTTCCTACAATGATTATCTCGGTCGGCTTGCCATCGGGAAGGTGGTGAACGGAAGTGCCACCACCAACGATACGCTGGTGTGCGTGGGAAAGGAAGGTGAGCCGAAAACACTACGGGTCACCAGATTGCAGACCTACAACGGACCGACGTTTGCAGAAACCGAGCGGGTCGTCAGCGGGGATATTATTGTCCTCAGTGGTGTTGAGGATGTGCATATCGGTGACACCATCTGTACATCCGACAATCCGAAAGCCCTGGAGCGCATCCATATTGATGAACCGACGGTTTCAATGCTCTTTTCCAAGAATATCAGCCCGCTTTCCGGACGCGAAGGAAACCAGGTGACTTCAGCCAAGATCTGGGATCGTTTGCAAAAGGAAGCACTGCGCAACGTGTCGATCAAAGTGGAGAGAAACAACGACGACACCTTCACAGTAAAGGGGAGAGGTGAGTTCCAGATGGCCATCATCGTGGAACAGATGCGTCGCGAGGGTTTTGAGCTTTGCGTGGGAAGGCCTCGGACCATTTTCAAAACCGATGAGCAGGGACGGAAGACTGAGCCTGTAGAATACTTGTTCATCGATTGTCCTGAGGAATACAGCGGAACGGTCATGGACAAGCTTTCCAAGCGCAAGGCGCAGATGAGCGACATCACCTATACCGACAACAGCAGGGTGAAGATGAAATTTGAGATTCCGGCCAGAGGCTTGATCGGTTACCACGATGAGTTTTTGACCGATACCCGCGGTATGGGGATCATGAACAGCTATATGAAGGGCTATGAACTCTACAAAGGTGATTTCCCCGACCGTTTCAGCGGTTCCTTGATCAGTGACCGTGCAGGCGCAGCCGTTGCCTACGCACTCTGGCAACTTGAGGATCGGGGGCGATTGTTCCTTGTCCCCGGAGATCCTGTGTATGAAGGCCAGGTCGTGGGGGAACGAAATCGTGAAGGTGATCTTCTGCTCAATCCGACGCGGACGAAGAAACTGACCAACCTCCGAGCTTCCGGCAAGGATGAGGCGGTCACGCTGACCCCTGTCTCCAAACCGTCATTGGAGCAGGCGATCCAATTCATCAAGGATGATGAGCTGGTGGAAGTAACCCCCAAGTCAATCAGGATGTGTAAGAAAATTCTCGATTCACAGCAACGCAAAGTCTTTGAGAATCGAGGGGAAATCCCCCAGTATCTGCTTAACAAATAAACGTCAATCGGAAAGCGTAAGAATGACAGGAGCGTGGTCGCTGCCAAAAGTGTCACCATCAATGGTGCTGTCCACAATCCTGTTTTCAAGCTCTTTGCTGACCAACCAGTAGTCGATGCGCCACCCGATGTTTTTCTCCCGGGAACGGAATCGGTACGACCACCAAGAGTATACTCCCTCCAAGTCAGGATACCGATATCGGAAGGTATCGATGAATCCTGATTGGAGAAGCAAGGAGAACTGTTCACGTTCCTCGGCCGAATATCCGGCGTTGCGCTCATTCGCCTTGGGATTCTTCAAATCGATCGGCTTGTGTGCAACATTGAGATCCCCGCAGATGATCACCGGTTTCTGTTTTTGCAGCGTGTTCACGTACGCTCTGAATGCAGCATCCCAATCTATGCGGGTCTCAAGCCGAGCCAATGCTTCCTGACTGTTGGGAGTATAACAGCTCACCACGAAGAATTGCTCGAACTCAGCGGTTACGGTCCTCCCTTCTGCATCCAGGGGATGGCCGATGCCCGTTTGGACGGACAACGGCTCCTGTTTGCTGAACAGTGCCGTTCCGCTGTATCCTTTTCTTTCTGCAAAGCTCCAATAATGGAAATATCCGTCGAGTGCAAGTGAAATCTGGTCAGCTTGCAGCTTGGTCTCCTGCAGGCAGAAGATATCCGCATCAGATAATGCCAAGTACTCCTCAAACCCTTTCTTCTGGATGGCTCGAAGTCCGTTCACATTCCAACTGACCAGTTTCATTGCAACTCCTTTACATCATGAAGACATTCAGTGCTTTTGCCTCTTGTAGCATATCCTCAGGCCACACTGATGCCTGCACCTCCCCGATATGGGCTTTTTTGAGCAGGAACATACACAGACGACTCTGCCCGATGCCCCCACCGATGGTCTGCGGCAGTTCACCGTTGAGCAGCCGCTGGTGCCAGTACAAGGATGTACGATCATTGGCGTCCCGGATGGCAAGTTGCCTGAGCAGGGTCTCTCTATCCACTCTGATTCCCATCGAAGAGAGTTCCAGTGAATCCTGGCGTACCGTATCCCAGACTATGATATCCCCGTTGAGTCCGGTATGCTCGTCGTCGGTTTTGGTCGACCAATCGTCATAGTCGGGAGCGCGTCCACCCTGGCTGACCCCGTCGGCCAAGGGGGAACCGATACCAATCAAGAAAATCGCTCCGTATTCCTTGGCCAATTCCCGTTCACGTTCGGCGGGGGAAAGATGGGGATAACGCTTCTGTGCATCTTCGGTATGAATGAATGTGATTTGATCGGGAAGGGTGGGTGCGCAGGATGAAAACATCTCACTCACCAGGAATTCGGTGCGCTTCATGGCCGAGAAAATTTTTTTCACGATTTTCTTCAGGTATTCGAGGTTGCGGTCATTCTTTCCCATTACCAATTCCCAATCCCACTGGTCGACATAGATCGAGTGGATGGCGTCCAGGTCGTCGTCCGGCCGGATGGCGTTCATATCGGTATAGAGTCCGTTTCCGTTCTTGATCCCGAGGTCGGCCAAAGCCATACGTTTCCATTTTGCCAGAGATTGGACGATTTCCATCTCCCGGTTTCCCAAATTGCCGATTTCAAAGCGTACCGGTCGTTCGATTCCGTTCAAATCGTCGTTGATACCTGATCCACGGGGAACAAACAAGGGGCTGGTGACCCTGCTGAGTTTCAATCCACCGGAAAGCTCTCGTTCGAATGTGTCCTTGATGTACTTGATCGCTTTTTCAGTCTGTTTCTGTTCCATAGCGGGAACATACTCATGTGGAAAATATTTGGGCATAGAAAAGACTCCTTATTCGTCGTAGCATAGCGTATTTCTCCAATGTGGAAAAGCTCTGGTGTGAAGATGGCAGGTGTGCTAGTATCAGGCGATATGAATACAAATCCCTCCTTGATCATGGTCGATATGGGCGGTGTGCTCGCTTTGCATACGGACACCTCGTTGGAGCGCGCATTGCTGTTGGAATTCGGCATCGATAGCGTTGCAAGTTTCTCCCAACTGGAGCCTTCGCTGGTAGATCTACTGCAATTGCACAGTAAAGCCGTGATCGACGAGGATGCACTGTGGGCACGGTTCTCAGACTTGACCGGGGTACCGGTGCCACCCCATGATGGCTCGCTTTGGGCGAAGTATTTCAATCCACTGATGGATCCGGAGATGGAGAAGCTGTTGGGAGACCTGAAGGCAAAGCAATACCGGATCGTCTGCGCCACCAATACGGAACCTGCGCATTACGCCTATCATCAGAGGATGAACCACTATGGCATCTTCGATGCGGTGTACGCTTCCTGTGTGATTGGGAAGGCGAAACCGGAGCTTGACTTCTTTACCCATATCTTGGCTGCAGAGAATGTCGAACCTCGACAGGTGTTGTTCATCGATGACAGCAAGGAAAATTGCGATGCAGCATCATCGGTGGGAATCAATGCAATCCCGTATGCGAATTGCGCTAACCTCCGACAGAGATTGGAATATATTGGAATACTATAAAAAAATATAGAAAAAATATAATATAAAATAACAACAATATTTAAATAGTATGAAAAAAAATATGTTTGTACACTGCCACAACTTTGTTCTGGCGATTTCATAACCTTGTTGTCCATCATGATGCATGCTAGCATCATCGAAGATACGAGTCAGCAGGATAAGAAGAGGAAAAGGTCATGCAGAAGATAGCGTTTGGAAAGGATTTTCTCTGGGGATGTGCAACTGCAAGTTTTCAGGTTGAGGGTGCCACACAGGAAGGAGGGAGAAGCCCTTCCATCTGGGATACCTTCTGCAACGTACCGGGTGCCATCAAAGGGGGAGATGACGGACGCTTTGCTGCAGACCAGTATCATCGATATGCACAGGATGTCAAGCTGATGAGTGAACTTGGCTTCCAAGCCTATCGTTTTTCTTTGGCTTGGCCGAGAATCCTGCCTGAAGGAAAAGGTAGGGTCAATAAGCAGGGGATCGAATATTATCGTAATCTTGCCAAAAGCCTGCATGACAAAGGAATGAAAGTAGTGGTGACTCTCTACCATTGGGATCTCCCGCAGGTTCTCCAGGATGAAGGGGGGTGGGCGAATCGCAGCACCGCCTATGCATTCGCCGAGTATGCATCTGTCTGTTTTGCAGAACTGGGGGATGTCGTTGACCAATGGACAACGCTGAATGAACCATTTTGCGCAGCATATCTTGGGTACTTGTACGGGGAACACGCTCCGGGATTGAAGGATCCTGCACAGACGTGGAAGGCGGTGCATCATCTGAACCTCGCCCACGGATTGGCGGTGCAGGCATACAGGAAAACAGGCCTTCGTGCTCCAATAGGCATTGTTCTGAATCCCAGCATGCCGCGTCCAGCCACCAGAAGGCATGAGGATGTCCATGCCAGTGAACTGGCCAGAGCCTTTGATACCGACGTGTTCCTGCATCCTTTGCTCGGCAAGGGGTATCCCCTTCTTGTCACCAAGGAATTGGGCATCACCTATCCGATTGAAGCAGGAGATATGCAGATCATCGCCCAAACCATCGACTTCATCGGCATCAACTATTACATGGAACATGCGGTGGTCCTTGATGAATCTCAACCGTATCACATCCGGAATGTTCCTGTGTGGCAACGGATGACCGACCAAGACTGGCCGATTGTCCCCTTCGGACTGCTGAGGATACTTCGGTACTTTTCAGAGCAAACGAACAATATTCCTTTGTACATCACCGAAAACGGATGTTCCTGCAAAGATGTGGTTGAACAGGGGAGGGTGCATGATTACCAACGGTGTGATTACCTGAACCAGCATTTTGAAATGTGTCATCGAGCCATCGAGGAAGGCATAAACCTGAAGGGGTATTTCATATGGTCTTTCCTGGATAACTTTGAATGGGCATGGGGATATGAAAAACGTTTCGGAATCGTATATGTCGATTACGATACCCAGGAGAGGATTCCCAAAGACAGTGCCTATATGATGCGCGATGTAATTGCAGGGTATTGTGAATATGTATGATAACACGTAGAATTGATACAGATAAAATTAGAAAATATATTAAAATTATATAGAAACCATAAAATTACATATAGCTCAGTCCTGAAGGGAAAAAAGAAAAACGGAGGCTTTCATGCATTACATCGAGTGCTCGCGTGCATATGCCAAGCAGATTCTTGCTATCTATAACGATGCCATACTCCATACGACAGCCGTATATGAGTATGAAGAGAGGTCACCGAATTACATGGAAGCTTGGTTTTCCGCAAAGGAACAAGGATCATATCCAGTAGTAGGTTTGGTGGATGATGAAGGTGGTTTACTGGGGTTCTCCACCTATGGTCCATTCCGCCCCAGACCTGCGTACCAATACACCGTGGAACATTCAGTGTATGTGCAAAAAGATCATCGGGGCAAAGGATTGGGAAAACTGCTGCTTGGTTCCATTATTGAGAAAGCCAAGGCACAAGGTTATCATTGTATGGTGGCAGGCATAGATTCACGTAATACCGCTTCCAGGCGTTTGCATGAGGGAATGGGATTCAACCTCAGCGGGACGATGCATGAAGTAGGATTCAAATTCGATACCTACTTGGATCTCTGTTTTTATCAATTGATTCTGCCGCAAATTGGAATCGAAGCCATATGATACAATGAGAAATTATAGAAAAAATATAAAAATTATATAAATATAATAGTCAAATGATGTCTAACCCATGTAGTAATATAACTATATGTGTAGGTACGATACTATAAAAATAAATAATTACTATAATTAATGTTAGAAAATATATCGAAACAATATAATTACTAAATTGAAATACTTGCATTAAATATTTAAATGCTAGTGAAACAATAGTGATAGTATTTGTAATGATGTATTACCAGTAAGGAATTATATCCTTACACTGAAAAATGAATGCAGCAATGCTAGAAACAGGGTATCAATACTGAAACCTTCCGTACATCCATGTTGCATTGAATTACTCAGGTCGGTGATGATCTGATGATGAGAAGATTCTAGGCATGATGAAACGCGGAATACGCAAACTGTCCCAATCTGGATCCCGGAACATCCTCCTTGCGCAAAGAGACTGTTTGCTGTTTCATTCTCCTTATGAAATGCATTTCCCAGAACCGAGCAAGTACGTTCGTAAAAACCTACCAAGGTCACGTTGTATTGAGAGTGCCCGGTGAAAGTACGTGAGGGATGAATACTGATACCTGGGAACGTGCAGTAAACCGCACTGCTTCACTTGGTTTTTTCGAAAAAAACTACGCAATGTTCAAGACGAAATGATGTGGAAGTTGTTGGAAACTGATGGCGATTGTCGCTTTTGACACATGTACATACAACGAGGTATGAACAGAGAGGGGAATTCTGGAGTACCAGGGGAAGCGATATTTTGATGCTGATTTGAAAGGGAAAAGAACTTGAAAATTGGAACATGTAGGAATATGATTACAAACCAAGCAAATGGGAAGTATAAAGATTCCTCTATTTATCGCTTTTAGTTAAGAATAAGTATATAGCGTTCGGTATAAGTTATATTATATAATAAAAGTATAATACAGAAATTAAAAAGACATAAAAAAGATAGTATATAAATATTATTAAAGTTAAAAGCAATATTAAAATAATATGGTAACAAACTTATTTTAAATTAGTTATATACAAAATATTCATGATTGTTGTTTGAACCAGAATAATACTTGTACGATGAATAAACTCGGTATATACTGAGATTTAAGGTTGTACACATGGCAAAGACTATTTCATTCCACCTGCAAAAAGGTGGTGTTGGAAAAACGACAATCTCGGGTACGTTGGCCTGCCAATCCGCATTGGATGGGTACCGTACGTTGTTGGTTGACGTTGATCCGCAGGGAAATGCCTCTTCCTGGTTTTTAGAGGCAGCTCCTTCCTATGAATTGGCTGATGTTGTACAAGGAAAGTGCTATATCCAGGATGCTATCGTCCCTATCACGCAAGTACCGAATCTCTTTGTGCTTCCTACATTCGGAATCGGTGGAACATTGAAGCTGTATTCCGAAACTAAATTGGCCGAAGAACCTTATGTATTGCAGGATTTGGTAAAAGAAGTTGCAGATGCCTTTGATCGAATAATCCTTGATTTATCTCCGGGATTAGGGCGTCTCGAGCGTGCAGCACTTATTTCCAGCGATGAGGTAATCACTCCTATGACACCTGAGGTGTTCAGCTTGGATGGATTGGAAATCTTCATCGATGAATTGCAGAAAATAAGGAAAAATTTACGTTCTCCGGTCAAACATTCACGGATAATCATCAATTCATTTGATAACCGAATCAAACAACATCGTGACATATATACTGCTGCCTGCGAGGGTGTCTTTACGGTCTATCGTATTCCGGTGGATCCCTTGTTCAGAAAGGCGCAGGAAGCAGGAGTGGCTCCACAATTGTTCAAGGTCCGTGGAAAAGGTTTGAAGGAAAGCACAATAGAAGCGATTGAAACACTTAATAAGGATATTTGGAGATAAGGTATGGCTTTGAAGAGGAACCCGGAAGCAGAGAATGAGTTGGTGATTGACAACAGCATCAGTGGTCAGAAAGCAAAACAATTATTCAGCAAGGAGACGAAGACTCCAAAGAAGGAGAACAAGGTTCTTACCACCTTTTCCATTGAACCATCGTTCAAACGGGAATTGGAGGAACTGTTTGCCAGTATGGGGTTGGGCTGGGCTGCAGGTATTCGGTTTTCTCTCAAGGAATTCGCAAAGAAACATGCCGAAGAATAGACAACAAGTCCGATCAAATACCTTATCCTCCGTCGATGTACATCCGTATCCCTATATTGCGTGTATCCATAAATTGTTAGCTTAAAAGACTGATATATATTTATAATTGATCCCATGAAAAATATAGGAAGAATGAATTTGGATACATGTTGGATTACTATTTCAACAATGTAATTACAATATGTATAACATATTTAATTAATATTATAATTAATTGAAATAATATTAAATTACATTAAAACGATATTAATATACATTAAAGTTTATAGATTCATAGTACTCGTTTATATGTATGGGATGATGATAGATATGCATTTGAAATAATAATATATTATATTTATATTAATTTATTTAAATATAAAAATGATATAAGATATAAACAACATTACTATCAAATAGATTGTGTTTCCATGAAATCCATCAAGAAGAAAATTCTTTGTATGGTATCGATTCCTGCAGTATACTCATGGCAGGGGGTGGTCTATGACTGACGCATGGTATCAGGATGCATTGATCTATCAGATTTATCCAAGAAGTTTTCAAGATACCAATGCGGACGGAATAGGGGATCTTCCTGGAATCATCAAACGCCTGGACTACCTGAAGACGTTGGAAGTGGATGCGATCTGGTTGAGCCCGATTTTTGTTTCTCCCATGGCCGACTTTGGGTACGATGTTTCCGATTACCGTTCGATCGATCCGGTATTCGGTACCCTCGAAGATTGTGAGCGTTTGCTGGAGCAGGCCCATAAACGTGAAATAAAGGTCATCTTTGACATGGTGTTGAACCATACGTCGAAAGAACATCCTTGGTTTCTGGAAAGCCGTACGTCAAGGACAAATGAAAAATCTGATTTTTATATCTGGTCGGACACCATTCCCAACAACTGGTATGCAGCCTTCGGTGGGAGGGCATGGACCTATGATGCTGAGCGTGGTCAGTATTATCTGCATTCATTTTTAGCCGATCAACCGGATTTGAATTGGAGGAATCCCAAGGTAGTTGATGCCGTGTTTGCAGAGCTTCGGTATTGGTTGGATAAAGGGGTTGATGGATTCAGGTTGGATGTCATCAACTGCATTGTCAAGGATGAGACATTCAGGAACAATCCGAAAGGCTTTTGGACCAGACCGCGTCCGTATGACATGCAACGTCATATATTCGATCGCAACAGAGTGGAATCGCATAAACGATTGGAACAAATGCGCTCCCTCATTGATGCATATCCTCAGAGGATGCTGGTAGGGGAAATCATGGTTGAATTACCGGGAGAACCTGAACTGGCAGCATCTTATTTGGGCAAGAATGGGGATGAGCTCAATCTTTGCTTTGATTTCAGCTTGGCGAATGCGCGATTCAATGCAGCAAAATGGAAAGTCATTGCAAAACGTTGGTATGAAGCTGTTGGAAAACATAGGGTTCCGACATGGGTACTAAATAACCATGATTTACCTAGATTCATAAGCCGAGTTCAGGGCAATGAACAAATTGCCCGCTTAGGTGCATTGTTTTTGCTGACACAACGAGGTGCCGTTTTCTTGTACTACGGAGAAGAACTTGGCCTTTCTGACTCCAAAGTATCCCGTCCTCGCATGTACGATCCGTTGGGCAAACATTATTGGCCGTTCCATCCCGGAAGGGACCCGGAGCGCGGACCGATGATATGGAATACCGGTGAGGGGTATGGATTCAGTGAAGCCGAGCCATGGCTTCCATTCGCAAAATCGGCAAACCGATTATCCGTAGAAAATCAGGAACTGGAGGAGCAATCCCTGCTCAAGTTCTATCGGGTTCTGATTCAGTTGCGCAAAGCCGACCAAGCGCTCCGTTTCGGCATCACCACCTTCCTGGATACGACCAATACAAACATCATGGCCTATAGCAGGGAAATCGGTGAGGAACGAAGGTTGATAGTCTTGAATTTCAGCAAGAACCGTCAGTATTGCATGATTCCTGTCTGGAAGGATACAAAAAGCATATGCGAGCCGGTGTTTTCGACACATCCTGTCGAGGACGAAAAGCAGAACGCCGGCAGAGCCATGTTGTTGCATCCCTACCAGGGTACCATCTACCGTTTGTCGGATGATCGGTAGATGGTTTTAAGGATTTGCTGCTACAACCTGAACAGCAGGTCGTCGTAACTGGGAAGCGGCCAGTATGCTTTGTCCGTATAGGTTTCCATGAGATCTACATGGCTGCGAAGGACCTGCATTTGCACTACCACTTCATCGCGATAGATCTGCGCCTGTTTGAGAAC
This sequence comes from Sphaerochaeta sp., assembly GCF_050256055.1. Taxonomy (NCBI): domain Bacteria; kingdom Pseudomonadati; phylum Spirochaetota; class Spirochaetia; order Spirochaetales; family Sphaerochaetaceae; genus Sphaerochaeta; species Sphaerochaeta sp. Next base: position 15,249 of record NZ_JBFWIJ010000009.1, read on the forward strand.
GTCATCCTTATAGGAAAGGGCCTTTGCTACATTGACGTGCAGTGTCTCGGTTTCTTCAATCGCCTTGTTCAGAGCACTCTGGATCGTTGTGATGACTTGTCTCTGAGCGGTTACCTCCAACCCGAGGTTTTCCTGTTTTGCGATGGAGTCGGCAAGATTGCCGACATAGCGGATGACTGCAGGAATGATCTGTTTGCGGCACATCTCCACCATGATGGAAGCTTCAATGTTGATCTGCTTGCTGTATGTCTGCAGATAAATCTCCAAACGTGAGGTAATCTCAGATTTGGTGAATACGTTCTGCTTCTTAAAAAGTGCAAGGCTCTGGGCACTGATCATCTGCGGGAGCGCGCTTACCGTATCCTTGAATTCGGGAAGACCTCGCTTCTGTGCCTCGAGTTTCCATTCCTTGCTGTAGCCGTTTCCATTGAAAATGATGCGTTTGTGGTTTTGGTAGAATTCCTTGATGATGGCATGACATTCGGTATGCACATCCTGTGCTGCCTCAAGGCGGTCGGCTACCGTCTGGAGAACTTGGGCGACGGCTGCGTTGATGTAGATGTTCGGACCAGCCATGGATTGGGAGGATCCTACCATACGGTATTCGAATTTGTTGCCGGTGAAAGCAATCGGGCTGGTTCGGTTGCGGTCGGTCAAATCCTTGGGCAACTGCGGCAGCATGGTGAGGCCCATCTGCATGAACTGTCTGTCAGTTTTCGCGATGTTGCCTTGTTGGGTGATGGTCTCCAGGATTCCACTCAGCTGATCGCCAAGATAGATGCTGATGATCGCAGGCGGTGCTTCGGAAGCCCCCAGTCTGTGGTCATTGCCTGCTGTTGCGGCTCCGCATCTGATCAAGGGAGCATACTCATCCATCGCTTTGATGAAGGAGGTGAGGAATACGAGAAACTGCAGATTATCCTCTACATTGCTGCCTGGAGCAAGCAAGTTGACCCCGTCGTCGGTGGAAAGGGACCAATTGTCATGCTTGCCCGACCCGTTGACGCCGAAAAAGGGTTTCTCATGCAACAGCGCCACCATGCCGTGCCGCAATGCCACCATCTGCAATACGTCCATCAACAATTGGTTGTGGTCGGTGGAAAGGTTGACGGCATCATAGACCACGGCTATCTCAAACTGGTTGGGAGCCGCTTCCTTGTGCTGGGTCTTGCTGCTGATCCCCAGTTTCCATAATTCATAGTTCAATTCACTCATGAAGACCGTGACCCGGTCCCCGATGGTTCCATAGTAGTGGTCGTTCAGTTCCTGTCCTTTTGCAGCCAGGTTGCCGATGACCGTCCTGCCGGCCAGTCTGAGGTCAGGGCGCTGATCATAGTATTTCTTGTCTACGAGAAAGTATTCCTGCTCCGGTCCGATGTTGACGATGATGCGCTTGGTTTTCGCATTTCCCAAAGCCCTCAGAACTCTGAGGGTCTGTCTTTCCAACGCCTGGGTGGAACGAAGGAGCGGGACCTTCTTGTCGAGCGCTTCCCCATTGTAGGAAAAGAACGCAGTGGGAATATACAGGGTCTTCACCCCGTTGATATCCTTGAGGAACGCCGGGGAGGAGGTGTCCCACGCGGTGTATCCGCGTGCCTCAAAGGTCGCCCGAAGTCCTCCATTCGGAAAGGATGAAGCATCGCCCTCCCCCTTGATGAGTTCCTTGCCTGAGAATTCAAGCAATACCTTTCCCCCTTTGGTGGGGCTGATGAAGGAATCGTGTTTCTCCGCGGTCAAACCGGTGAGCGGTTGGAACCAATGGCAGAAATGGGTCGCACCCTTGGATAGTGCCCATTGTTTCATGGCACTGGCGACATAGTCGGCCAGTTCACTGGTAAGTTCCCGTTGTCCTCGCTGCACCTCTTTCAGCTCCCTGATGATCGGGTCGCTCAAGTACTTGCCCATTTCTATCTCTGTGAAGCAGTTGACTCCATAGAAATCGGTAACCGGTGTTTTTGCGTAGTCAATGTCGAACATAGTGTATTCCCTCTCTGACCGTATGGTTCGACAATACACAGTTTTTGCATGATTATGCAAGAAGCAGAGTGCAACAAGTTGCGTTAGATAGTGTCGTTGGGAGTGATGTTGACTGTGATGGTATCGGAATACAGGCCCGCCGGAGCCATCTCTGCTTTGGTGGCGTCAATATTGGTAACCAGAATATCCTTGGTGTAGGTACCTTCGCTCAGATTGGTCCAGGTCTCAGGTATCCCTCCACGTACCGGGTTTGCGTTGAACAACAGGGTGTATGGAATGGCGTAGGTTCCTTCCAAACCATCCAGATGCAAACTGAAATTGGAAGTATTCGTTGTATTGCTGAAGACGACCGAAACTCCGTAGTTTGTATTGGGAAGGGTATTGGCCAAGGTAAGCTGGGCTCTTGCAACCCGTACGCTCTGTGCTCCATATGCATTGGCGATGGAAAAACTCTGCTCATCAATGATGGTGAGCAGATAACTGACCTCTGAGACAGGTTCTCCATAGGGAACCGGTTGTGGGGTGGTGGATCCCCCTGCAAGCAACAGCGTCGTTTCACCCGGTTGACCTCCATTCACCGAAACAAGGATGTCGTTTCCGTCCCAGTATCCACTGCCGTTTTTTGCTACCCCAAGCAGAAATCCATTCATCGTACCGGAGACCCACGTATAATTCGCTCCCGGTTTGTAGTGCACCCAGTCCTGCTCGCTGACCAGATACAGTTCAGCAGTAAAAAACTTGACACTGAGATTTCCTGATTCGGTTCTCAGCGGTTGGGAGCCGTCCCCTTGGTTCAGCGCATTGACTTGGACGACCCCGCGTACGTCCGACACTGCATAGAGGACAAAATTCGTGGTTTGTGTTTCATAGACCGGAAGATTGGTGTTCCAATCATTGTACCAGGTCAGTGGTCCGGAAAATTGAAATGTGGTGGAAAGGTTGACATTGACCAAATTGGGGTCGAAGAGTTGGTTTTCCGTCGTACTGATCGTGATGGTACCGATATGGGCGACCAATTTGCTGGTGTTCAACGGCGAGAACCCTTGTTGGAAATGCAAGCTGGGCTCCGCCGTATAGGTGGCGGTGACGCCGGCCAAGAGGGGAGCGGCGACCAGAAGGAGGCAAAGCAAGCAGAGATTTCTCATCGTTCTCATATGCATATACGCTAGTGAAAAATGGGGAGAAAGGCAAGTAATGCGTATACCATGCACGACTACCCTCTATAACGTATCCAAAGGGATGACAACCACGGTGACCGTGTCATGGTAGGTACCTTCCGGAGCTTCGTCGATTGCCGTTCCCGGGTCGACGGATACGGTTATGGATTTCTGAGCCTCTCCGATGGTGGTTCCATTGGTGAAGAGATTCCTCCACACCGTGAATTGCTTGTTCTGAATCTCCGAATCCCCTAGATAGAGGCGGTAGGGGATCCCATGCTCGGAAAGATCGCCGTTCAGATGCACGGCAAATCCCAAGGGATCAGAGCTGCTGAATGCAATTTCCACCCCGTATTCATGGTCGGGAAGCGCATCGATCACCTGCAGCGATACCGTGGCGATTTCGATACGGTTTCCCGTGATCATCGCCTGTGCCAAGTCAAAATAGGCAGGATTGGAAAGAATGGAGAGAATGAACGCGTGTTCGAATGGATATCCCTCCCCCTCGAAGGGAATATCGGGCGTCGGATCGACGGTCTGTGGGAGGAAGGGAGCGGTATCCTCCGGGTCGCTTCCCTCCAAGGACACCGGTATATCGATGGGATCTTGGTTCCCTGATTCCTCTGCTGCAATACCGAAATTCCCGATGACACTGTCGTCAGTCAACGTATAGTAGGTTCCGGGGATGAAATAATCGTATCCTTGGGATGTGTTCACCAGAACAAGATAGGTGATCATCGAACTGGTACCTTTCAGCACATTTCCCGGATTGGGTGCGAGATTAATGGTAGTCCCTTCTACGATGACGCTGGAAATCACCGATCCTCCCACCACCGAAATCGCCCGCAATTCAACCGGTACTTCGGCAAAGACGAACATCCCGGACGTTGGATCGCGGCCATACCCCTCGATGGTCAAATCCAAACTGATGTTCATCTGGATGAGGGAGGGGTCGAACAGGGTATTGCCGTCAGTCTCAATCACCACCCGCCCCAGCATGGCGATGAAGTCGTCAGGGTAAAGCAATGTACTGCTGCTGCTGAAATTCTGCAGTACAGAAGGAGGTCCGTACTGGAATTGCAGATACGGTTCCGGATAATAGGTTGAGGTTATATTCGAGGGCGTAGGAGTTGCAGGCAAGACCGAAAGGCTTGCAAGAAGTACAATCAAACTAATGACATACTTTCCTTTCATGGGAAAAGTGTACGGTAGGTATTTACTGCTGTCAATGCCATCATAAATAATACTATAGGTACAGAAATATCTATGATTATTAGATATTTTTTGTTTTAATTTTATATATTGAAGACAATCTGTATAAAATATTACATATGACATATGTTATACTACGCTATATACTTTCTGTCCATATTTAGGATGAGATTGCACGGTGATGATTGGATGAATCTTCGAAATAATGCCTATTTCAACTATTCTCCTGAAAAAAAATCCACTGGGAATTTTCAGATCAATGGATTGAAAAGCGAAGCAGATCATTTTTGATATCCCTGCTCGGATGAAAACCGGCATTCAAAAGCAATGAACCGATTAGACGGATAAGTCCGATTCGTAGGATTGGTTAGCTGAAATCGAAGAGCTTGTATATAAAGAAATTATTTGTTATCCTTGGGGGAAATGAGTTGCTCGCTTGTATGGTTGGACCATGAGGAGTGGACGAAAATGAGGCCAAGAATGCTTGTGATATTGCTCCTTCTTGGTTGCTTTCAGTCATTGCTGTTTGCAACTGTGACGGCTGTCTATATCCCCGAAAATCAAATAACCTTGAGTATTTCACCTGGCCCTTACACCAGTGATTCCGTGCTTGGCGCTAAGCTGGGAACTTTTGTCATAACTGCTACAGATGGGGAAATCTACTCACCTTCACTCGTGAACATAGGGGAGGCAAGTGACGGCATACCGGTGACTGGATTGATGAAAAACTATGCCAACGGTCCGTATGAGCTGGGAACCAATACGTTTTATATCATGAGCGTAGCCTATCCGAACGGTCTAGGGGGTGAGCCGGTACTGCAAACCCTGTATAATAACTTGTGGCCGATCATTAGCTGGTCGGATGTCACCGTGTACCAACCGGTATTGTATGTCGAGATGTATCTTGTCAATACGAATAAAACGAATAGGCATGCACAGAGCTTGTATCGATATGCTTCCTATTTCAAATTGGATTCACCATTCACCCTTCCCTCTGGGTTCAATCCACGCTTCAGCATCGCTGTTGCGCAGGAGGAAGGAACAAATGTCGGCTCCTACACCAATGCAGATGGGACGGTTGTGGAGACCCAGGGTGATTATGTGGTAACTGATGGGGTGGATGGACCTGACAGCACCCCCATCATTGGAACGGGGGGATATACCAATCCTGAGGATCCTGGATCTCCTGGATTTTATTATGGCGATGTACCTCTCGTACCCACCTTCCTTTTCCATTTCTTTGATGCTGATGTACATTTTTCTCTGGAATCTGCATTGGGGAGCAATAGGGTGACCGTCAACCAGGCGATGATTCAAATAGAGAATGGAGTGGCAGGCGAAACGTATGAACAAACACTTGTATTCAGTGATACCAGTACCGCTCCGGAATTTCAACTCTTCCCTGTTGATGGTCCTGGTAATCCGATTTCCTACTTTCTGTTCCTGGGCAATTCCCCCATAACGAAAGGCGTACCGATGCTTTGGACAGGGCTACAGCCCAACGCGAACAGTCAGGATTTGAAAATTGGTGGTATCAGTGAGAATGCAGTGTCGCTGCTTGCAAGCGGTTCTTATCGAGGTACGATTACCGTCACCATAACAAATCCGAATTGATGTATGCTTGAGCAAACTCAATCCTACTTTGCCTGGATCCGGTAGATTCCATTTTCTTCAGGCAAGCGTGCCGTTGGTCAGGATTTTCTGCCTTTCACACATGCCACTCCTTTACAAGTTCATCCGATTTGCAGAATATGATGCATATGGAACTTCTGAAGCGGTATCTCACCAAGTATCGCAAACCGTTCATCCTGGCGCTTGTCGCTGTTGCCCTCGAATCATTGTGTGATTTGCTTGGACCTACGTTCATGGCCAAGATCATCGATTTGGGAATACTGAAAAACTCCTTGCCCGCCGTGTATCATTGGGGGTTTTTCATGTTGCTGTTCAGCCTCATAGGCTTGGTGTTCGCGATCAGCCGCAACTATCTGTCAAGCAACGTCTCCCAAGCCTGCGGCTCCGACCTTCGTCGTGATGTGTTTTCCAAGATTCTTCATCTTGATGTTTCCAGCTTCGAACATCTGAGCCCGGGTTCTCTGATCACCCGGATGACCAGTGATGTACAGCAGGTGACTCAGGCCGTAAACGGGACCATGCGTATTTTCGTCAAAGCCCCGCTGACCACCATCGGCAGCATTGTCTTGGCCACCTCGATCAATCCGAGGATGAGCATGGTAATCTATACGGTTGTCATCCTTTTGTTTTCAGCAATCGCTTTGGGAATGCGCCTCTCCTACAAACGATTTACCGCATTGCAGCAAGCATTGGATACCATGAACAGCAGGGTTTCTGAATACTTGCATTCCGTGCGTTTGGTCAAGGCATTCGGAACATTTGCCCATGAGCAACAGTTGTTCGAAGAGGACAATGCCTCACTGGAATCAAGCAGCATCAGGGCGCAGATGATCATTACCTTGCTCAGTCCCCTGCTTACCCTGATCGTCGGCCTCGGAACGGTGGGCATCCTGATGCTCGGAAGCCGTCTGTTTTCCTTGTCCTTGGCAAATGCAGGGGATATCAGTGCATTTACCGTCTACATCGCCTTGATGCTCGGATCCATCCTGCAGATGACGAATATTTTCAACATTCTTATCCGAACAAAGGCTTCGCTGAGGCGGCTCGAGGAGGTGTTCGCCCAACCATCCGAAGAAGAGCCCTCCCTGGCGAATCCGATGCCCAAGGTCACCGAACTCGCTTTCTCCCACGTAGGCTTTTCCTATGAAGGCAAGGAAGGGGTACCTGCCTTGCAGGATATTTCATTTCACGTCAAATCCGCTCAGAGCATTGCCATCATCGGGCCTACCGGCTCGGGGAAATCGACGATTGCATCGTTGCTGCTTCGATTCCATGACCCGCAACAAGGGGTAATCACCCTCGACGGTTTTCCGCTTTCCTCGCTTGATCGAACCGACCTGCGTCGGCATATTGCCTATGTGAGCCAAAATCCGGCATTGTTCCGAGGGACCGTTGAAGAGAACCTGCATTGGGGTGATCCTTCCGCCACCAAAGCGCAAATCGATGATGCACTTGCACAGGCGCAGGCATTGTTCGTCACAGATGGCAAGCAGGCGGTGGCAAGTGGTGCTTCCAATCTCTCGGGAGGGCAGAAGCAACGACTGGCGCTCGCGCGGGCATTGCTCAGGCACAGTCCAATTCTTCTACTCGATGATGCAACCAGTGCATTGGATGCCATCACCGAAGCGAAGGTGCGTTCTTCCCTGCTGGCCGACAAAGAGGAGCGGATCATCATCTTCATCACCCAACGGTGTTCATTGGCTCGGAGCGCCGACCTCATTCTTGTCCTCGAGGATGGCAGGCAGATGGGGTTGGGAACGCATGCACAGTTGCTTGAGGATTGCCCTGTATACCAGGGCATATTCGCCTCACAAAATGGATGGAACGGACATGGCCCAGATTGAGATTCCACGACTGGGTGCACCGAAGGTGGGAGGAGCAAGTCGATTCGCCTCCCATGCAAAAGCCAAGGATATGAAAGGCACCCTGAAACGGCTTCTGCATTTGTTTCTTGGATATCGACGTACGTGGATTGCCACACTTTTTTTGAGCATACTCTCAACTGCACTCACCGTAGGCATTCCCTATGGAGTGGGCCAAGTCTTCAATACGTTCCATGAAGCGGACCATCAGGTGGACATCCCCCGTTTCCAGACACTCATTGCAGCATTGCTGGTGTTCTCTGCCGCAAATGCATTGGTGACCATGCTCAGCCACAGTATGATCCTGAAAGCCTCCCAGCATCTGGTGAAAGCGCTCCGTACCCGATTCTTCGCCAAGCTGCAGCATTTGGATCTTGCCTTCTTCGATACCAATTCCAGCGGTGATACAATGAGCCGTCTCGTCAATGATGTCGACCTGATAAGCCAATCGATAGCCACTTCTGCAGTACAGCTGTTGGAAAGCATCCTGACCATTCTCGGCTCTTTGTCCGTTATGTTCTTCCTGAATATTGTGCTCTCCGTGAGTGTATTGCTTTGTGTTCCGTTCGTGTTCCTCGTCACCCGATTCATTGCAAAGAAAAGCAGGGCTTTCTTTTTGGAACAACAACAGAATCTGGGGAAGATCAACGCATTGGTGGAGGAAAGCATCCAGAATCTACAGACGATCAAGGCGTTTTCCAAGGAAGCGGATTTTGATACTGTTTTTACGCAAACCAACGAACGACTGCGGGTGGCCGGAACCTCGGCCCAGTTGTATTCCGGATTGCTGATGCCGCTGATGAACGTTCTGAACAATTTCACCTTCGCCGTGGTGGCCATTATAAGCGGGGTGCTGTGTACAAACAGCGGGCTTTTGATCGGAACAGCCATCACGTTTCTTACCTACTCAAAACGATTCGCTTCCCCTTTGAATCAGGTTGCGGGATTGTTCAACACCATCCAAAGCGCCTTGGCCGGTGCGGAACGGGTATTTGAGATCTTGGATAAAAGCGAGCAGATCCCCGACGAACCGAATGCGGTGGATTTGGCGAACGCACGAGGGAATGTCGAATTCAAGCACGTCTCTTTTTCCTATGACAAACACAAGCAGGTTCTTACGGACATCAATTTCACGGCAAAGGCGGGACAGGTGATCGCACTGGTAGGGGAAACCGGATCTGGAAAAACCACCATCGTCAATCTGCTTACCCGCTTCTATGACGTCGATAGCGGGGAAATCCTGTTGGATGGGGTTACTCTTACCCACATCAAGCGCAGCAGCCTCAAACATTGCTTCACCGTTGTCCTGCAGGAGCCCTGCCTTTTCACCTCAACCATAGCCGAAACAATCAGGTATGCAAAACCCGAGGCGAGCGATGCGCAGGTCATGCAAGCTGCCCGCTTGGTCAGGGCGGACCAATGTATAGAAAAGCTCCCCAACGGTTACCGTTCGATGATTTCAGCAAACAATCAAAGCCTCAGCCAAGGGGAAAAGCAATTACTGGCGATCGCCAGGGCGGTGCTCTCCGACAGTCCGATCCTCATACTCGACGAAGCGACCAGCTCGGTGGATACCAAGACGGAAAAAGAGATCCAGAAAGCTTTGACGACCCTGATGGCCGGACGTACCAGCTTTTTGATCGCCCATCGGCTCTCGACCGTCAAGGATGCCGATTTGATATTGGTGATTTCAGAGGGGCGCATCTGTGAACGGGGAACCCATTCGAGCCTGCTTGCCCAGAGAGGTCTGTATTATGACATGGTCTCCAGTCAGAATGGCCCAGAAGATGCTGAGCCCCTAGGCGTTGGTTTTCCCGGCAAGTCGCTCGCGCAATAACCTGAGCTTGTCCACCACCTGGTCGCTGGATAGTTGCTTGGCTGGATCTTCCTCGTCGAAAAGCGATTTGGGAATTTCCTCGAGGAAACGGGAAGGTAGGCTGGTGATCTCATCATGCCCCCGCTTGCGTTTTTCGCAACTGCTGATGATCAAGGCTCTCCTGGCGCGGGTGATCGCAACATAGAACAGCCTGCGTTCTTCGTCGATGTTCTGAGGGTTTTCCTCGATGGCTCTGGCGTGGGGGATGTACTGGTCCTCAACCCCGGCAAGATAGACGGTGTCGAATTCGAGCCCTTTTGACGCATGGATCGTCATCAAGGCGATCTTCCCTTCGTTCTGATCTTCCGGATCATCCTTGCCGGTCAAGCTGATTCGGTTGAGAAACTCGAATAATGACGAGCTCCTGTTGTCCGGATTCCGTTCCCAACGAGCCAGCATGTCGCACAGCCGTCCGATACCCTTCATCTTGAATGCAACGACCGCCTCATTGTCCGGGTGCTCTGCTTCCAGATACGCTTTGTATCCGATTTCCTGCACCAAGGTCCTGAGCACCATATTGCGTTGGGTGTGCGTGGCGAACAACTGTTCATGAAAATCCTCGATCATATCGAAGAAACGCTTCAGGGTGCGTTGGATTCCCTCCTTGACCTGCCCATCGGTGGCGATGGACATCAAGGAAAGCGCACTGTACAAAGAGCATTTGTGCTGATCTGCAACCCGACGCAATTTTTCGAGCGTCGTACGCCCGATGCCGCGCCTAGGAGTATTGATGACACGAAGCAGGTTCACATCATCATCCTGGTTCGCCAGAACTTTCAGGTAACTGATGATGTCACGTATTTCTTTCCGATCGAAGAAACTCTGGCCTCCGGTTACCTGGGAGGGGATGCCTCGCTCGGCAAACTTGGTTTCCAATGTGTCGATCAAGCTGTTGGTTCGGACCAATACCCCGAAATCCGAAAACGGACGGTCTTCCTTCTTGTGGACCATGAGGATCTCATCGGCGATGACCGATGCTTCATCCTCATCATTGGTAGGGTGGATCAGCCGAATGGAGGAACCTTTGCCGCTTTCGGTCCAGAGTTTCTTGTCCTTGCGCATCTGGTTGTTGATGATCAGGGAGTTTGCCGCTTCCAGGATGGTTCCGGTCGAACGGTAGTTGCGTTCCAGTTTGATTTCCAGACGTTCGGGGAAATCGCGTTCGAACATGACCAAATTCTCATAGTTCGCCCCACGCCAACTGTAGATGCTCTGGTCGTCGTCGCCGACCACACACAGGTTCCGGCTCTGCTGGGCAAGCTGTTCAACCATTCGGTATTGGGAAAGGGAAGTGTCCTGGAATTCATCGACCAGGATGTGAGTGAAACGGTTACGCAGCGAGGCCAGCACCTCCGGCTTCTTTTCGAAGAGCTCAAGCGGTTTCATGATCAAATCATCGAAATCAACGGCATTGTAGGCTTTCAGATGCTGTTCATACTCTTGGTACAAACCGCGTATCTTCTCCGACGCATTCGGTCCGAACACCTTGCGTTTCGTCTTGATGTCACTGAATAGTGCCGAAAGCTCATACAGATCAAAACTTTCCACCACGTAATCGAGATTCTGGATGACTTCCTTGATCAGGGCCATCCGGTCATTCGTGTCGTAGATGGTGAAGTTGTTCTTGAAACCAAGGTGTTGGATATATTGCTTGAGCACCCCCATTCCGAATGCGTGGAAAGTGGAAGTGGTCAATTTTTTCAAAGGAAGTCCCGTAAGCTCCCGGATACGATCCGCCATTTCACGGGCCGCCTTGTTGGTGAAGGTGAGGGCAAGGATTGATTCTTCCTGGATACCGCTGGCCAGCATGTTGGCGATCCGGTAGGTGAGCATCCGGGTTTTTCCACTTCCGGCCCCGGCAATGACCAGCAGGGGGCCATGGAGGGTCGAAGCAGCTTTGCACTGCTCAGGGTTGAGTTCTTTTGCTAGATTGAAATGCATGTTACCTCAAAAACGTTTGATGAAGACCGAGTTCATTCCTATTCCCAAGGCAACCAAGGCGGTGACGATCAGGCCGGAAACGATGACTCCGCCGAATACTGCCATCATGGTCTTTCTCTTGTCAAGGCCCAAAATCCAGGAACCCAGGGTTCCCGTCCAAGCTCCCGTGACCGGAAGCGGGATGGCGACGAAAAGCAGAATGCCCCAATACCCGTACTTGTTCACCTTCGGATAGACCTTCGCCCGTGCCCGCTCGACGAATCGGTCGAAGAATGAGGCATACCATTTCCACCATGAATGGAGAACCCTATGGAGGGTAGCGAGGAATGTGTAGACGATCGGGGCCACCAATGCATTGGTGAGAATGCACAGGGGGGCGGCAATGAAAAGGGAAACCCCGTTGAGATACGCATACGGGATGCCGCCCCGCAATTCACTGATGGGAAGCAGGGAGAGCAGTATACTTACAAACAGCGTTGATACGTTCATAATCCATCCTTCAGGGAGTGTGCAGCTCATCCACAGCGATCGCGGAGGCTGGGCATACTTCATGGCAGCAATAACACCGAATACACGCCTTGGTGTCGATGATGATCTGTTTGTTTTGCATCGTCAAGGCTGATGCTGGACAAATGTCAATGCATTTGCGGCATTTGATGCAGGGTTCAGCCAGGAATGTCGGTGCCTTGCGTTCTCGCTTGACTTTCCAACGGAGATATTTGCTGAAGAAGAACGGAAGGACCAATGCATGCAGAAAGCTGGTTTTTTTCTGTTGTTCTATCCTCAGATAATCCTTGACGATCATCGATGAGAGTTCCACGCCGCGATATCCGGTGGGCAGCGACCCGAATCCCCTGTGCAGCGCCTCCTGTATGATCGGCACCGTCTTCGCATCATAGCCCATGATGGTCGCTTGCGTGTAATCGAGGGCCAGGGCATCGGTGCTGGCCAACAGCAGACCCAGATGCCGGGGAACCCCGTTTGCGGGTCCCGGACCTTCCATGCCGATGATGCCGTCCATCAAGCAGAAAGCAGGTTTTGCAATTGTTGCTATACCGACCATCAGGGAAGCGAATTGTTCACGGGTGGGAAACTGGACATGACAGGGGCTCTTGTTCAGGTTTGGTACCAAACCGAACAGGTTTTTGATAGCTCCGGTTGCATACATCAATTGATGGGTCTTGAACTTGGGTACCGAGAACACCATGTCGACGTCATCCAAAATGGATGCCAAGGGCAATTGTTTGCCCCGGGTATACGGGATGACATGCATGTGCGGTTGTTTGGTGAAGTCGATCCAAGGAACCTGCTCCTCGTCACAGACGGCCTGGATCCCGCTGTTCCTGGGCTGGAAATTGGAGCGTTGGAGACCCGGTGAATCTCCCATGCAAAGAAAAGCGGCGCCACGCTTTCTCAGCAGATGGATCAAAGCCTTCAGGACACTTGGGTGAGTGGTTATGCATTGGTCGGGTCTTGCATCGCTGAGAATATTCGGTTTGATCAAGATGCGTTTTCCTGCCACATCCGGCATATCTGCAAGCATGCAGGCCTGCTCAACTGCTTGGTCGACCGTCTGTTGGTCATACGTTGTGCATTGTACAAGGGAAACCGAACTCATATGATCCTCCTGATCAAACATACATACAAAGGACCACGTCCCTGACCTGTGTCCGGTAGAATGATTGATCCGTATTTCAGCTCCTCACCGTATTGCAGGGTGATCGGCGGAAGGGAAAACCTACCCGCTCGCTTGGCATGAAGCTTCTCGATGATCATTTCATTCTCATTCGGGTTGATCGAGCAGGTGCTGTACAGAATGTACCCACCCACTTTCACCGCTTCCAATGCTGAGGCCAGCATCGCGAATTGTTGGATAGCCAAATGCTTGGGCCGGGCGCAGGTCCACTCACTCAGTGCTTTCCCATCAGATAGTACATGGCGCTCGCTCGAACAGGGTGCATCGAGGAGAATCCGATCGTACACCTGTTGTTCATACAACGACCAACGTGATGCATCATGACTGGTAACAGTGATGTTGTTCTGAAGATTTTCCGCCAAATGCGAGGCAAGCACCTGTTTCAGCCGGAGTCTACGGTTGGCTGATCGATCATTGGAAACCAAATGGCCGGTGCCTTGCAATGCAGAAGCCAGTACCAGAGTCTTGCCGCCCGGGGCTGCACACATATCCAGCACCGAATCCCCACTTTGGACATCCAAAAGTTTTGCCCCCAGGATCGATGCCTCATCCAGGTAATACGGTTGGGTAAGGTCCTCACTGAATGCAACCGGGTTGCGCTCAGTCAAGAGCGACGCTTTCAACCTTTCCCAACGTGCTTGGTAGAGTGAAGCATAATAGGTTTCGAAGAGCGAAGATCCGGTTGCTTTTTCCTTGCGTTTGGCCATGAGGAGACTGTATCAATTTTTTTAGCTCTTGTGAACCTTTTCCAGCTGTGCTATGCTCGGCCATGGCATATCTTACTGCTTTCCTAGAAGGGATCATTAGTTTCATCAGTCCGTGTATCCTCCCGATACTCCCCCTTTATTTTTCCTATCTTGCAGGTGGGGTGGCCGAGCGGCAGCAAAAGAAGGGTGTACTGCTGAAAAACAGCATTGCTTTCGTCGTGGGCTTCACGATTCTTTTTGTTGCCTTGGGAGCCGCCTCCACGACCATAGGAAAATATTTGGAGACGCATCTGACGCTTCTGAACCGCATCGGAGGGGTGTTGGTCATTTTATTTGCGCTCAACAACCTCGGGTTCGTCCTGATTCCGGCGCTCAATGACAATCATAAAATCCAACTGAAAGGGTTGCAGAATATGAATATTCCCAAATCTTTGCTTTTTGGATTTGTATTCGCCGTGGGATGGACACCATGTGTGGGGCCTTTGCTTGGTTCTGCGCTGATGATGGCTGCCAATGCGGCGCTGCTGTATAAAGGCATGCTCACCCTGCTTTCCTATGCGCTGGGACTTGCCATACCCTTCTTGCTTTCCGCTGTTCTGATCGAACAGGCAGAAGGAGCCTTCTCTGCGATCAAGAAGCATGCAAAGCTCATTACGATCATCAGCGGTCTGTTCCTGTTGGCCTTCGGCATCGCCTTGGTCATCGGATACAACCCGGCCGCATTATTTCTGTAGGAGATATCTATGAAAAAGAATTCCCGTACGTTATTGATAACCATTGTGTCGTTCATCGTGCTCATCATTGTAGCTTCCGTAGCCTACAACGCATTGAAGGACAATGCACCATCGGTTTCCTTCACCCCTGAATTGGCCCCGGTTACATCCAAGCAACCGACCCCCATCCCCGCGTCAGCACCGCAGCCTGCCGCTGCCGAACCGGCTCCAGCACCCCGTCCTGAGGCAGCCTTGCAGCCTGCTGTTGAGGAGCCGGTGGCCGAAAGCACTGAAGCACCGGCCGCACCCGCTCTCGAGGAGACGACACCCGAACAGGCCCCGCCGAGTGAATCGGATGCAGTCTCTGCAAGCGATGCAAATACCGCTGCTCCCACCGCCCCGAAGGCCGAGGCAAAGCAAGAGCCCACCATGCCGGACATCCCGCTGTTCACTTTGGACAAGCGTGAAACGTCTTTTGAGAAGGTCCGTCAAGGAAAGCCGGTGGTCATCAATTATTTTGCTTCGTGGTGCCCCCCCTGCAAACAGGAGTTGCCCCATTTCCTCAAAGCCTACGAGCAGTATAAAGACCAGATCAGCTTCATTTTCCTTGATGCCATGGATGGTCAGCGGGAAACCTTCGACACCGTCAAGAAGTTCATCAAGGATTTCCCCTTCACGGCGCCCGTCTATTATGACGAAGGAATATTCGCCTATATGTTCCAGACCAACAGTCTTCCGACCACCGTGTTCATCAATGCCGATGGTACCCTGGCCAATGGATATTTGGGGATGATCACTGAATCGGTACTGGAAGAGAACCTTCAGAAACTCCTTACGAAAGAGTAATCATGTAACCGACGAAGAAAAGCGCGCTTCCCCCGATGCAGAACAAATGCCAGATTGCATGGTAATGGGGGATGCGCTTGTTTGCATAAAAGATGACCCCGATGCTGTAGGTAAGTCCGGCACTGATGACCCACACAAGCAAACCGGAGGGCAAAAAGGGAATGATGTCCTTCCAGAAGAAAACAATCAACCAACCCATGCCGAGATAGAGTATGACATGGAGCGCTCGCAATTTACCCCAGAAGACCAAGGTGAACAGGATGCCTGAAAGGGCGATTGCCCATACCAGGTAGGCAAGGAGATGGGATGTAGGCGTATTCACATACAAGAGCAACGGCGTGTAGGTACCGGCGATGAGGAAATAGATGTTGCTGTGGTCCAGGATCCTGCACACCCGTTTGGCATTGCCGTAGGGAAGTGCATGGTAGAGTGCTGAGGCACTGTAGAGGAGAATCATCGTCAATCCCCAGACAACCATCCCTATTTTCAGCGACAGGGTTGAAAGGGTAGGGAGTTTGAACAGGATGGCAATGAATGCAATCAAGGCGAGGGCGGTACCGACGATATGGGTCAGGGAATTCGCCCGTTCCGATCTTGGGTCATCATAGGTATGCAACGTAATGTGTGTTTCCAACCAATGGGTCAAACCATTTGCTTTTGACATAGGAAATCCTCCGTTCTCGTGCATGACCATACCGTCAAATGTTGGTTCAGACAATGGTGCATTTACACTTTTTGTGCACTAGTAGAAATCTATCAGTTGAAAAAGGGGCCGATCGGCCCCTTGGTTTGCATTATAGGATATGTTCCAAAAACAACTTGGTCCGTTCATTGGTCGGATGGCTGAACATCTGCTCAGGTTTTCCCATCTCGATGATTCTTCCCTCATCCATGAACACCACCTTGTCTGCAGCTGCCCGTGCAAAGCCCATCTCATGGGTCACCAACAGCATCGTCATGCCGCTTTTGGCAAGTTTGAGCATGACATCCAGTACTTCCTTGATCATCTCAGGATCCAAGGCGCTGGTTGGTTCATCGAAGAGCATCACCTTCGGTTCCATGGCCAAGGCACGGGCGATGGCAACACGTTGCTGCTGTCCACCGGAAAGTTGTGGAGGGAACACCTCCGCTTTTTCTTCCAGTCCCACCAGTTTGAGCAGATCCTTGGCTTTTTGTTCGGCTTTTTCCTTACTCAGCTTCTTCACCTTCGTGGGAGCCAAGGTGATGTTGTCCAATACCGAGAGATGCGGAAAGAGGTTGAAGGACTGGAATACCATTCCCACTTCCTCACGGATCTTGCGCAGGTCCACATCAGGATCGGTTACTTCATCCTCATCGATGAAAATTCGGCCGCCGCTCGGATGCTCAAGCTTATTGACACTGCGAAGCAGGGTGGACTTGCCACTTCCCGAGGGTCCGATGATGACTACCACTTCCCCGTGTTCGACGATCAGACTGGCATGTTTGACCGCTTGTACCGTGGTGTGGTTGGAGGTGATGTAATCCTTGGAAAGATCTTCGATACGTATTCTAGCCATTTTCGTGCAACCTTTCCTCCAAGATGCCGACAAGGCGGGACAAGAGGAGGGTAATGATCAGATAGATGAGAGCGACGACCAACATGGTTTCCAACGAAAGGAAGGTTCGGGAGATGTACTCCCTTCCTTTTCTCAGAATGTCACTCAACGCTATGGTCGATACCAAGGAGGAGTCCTTGAGCATGGAGATAAACTCGTTACCGATGGCCGGCAGCACCACTTTCACCGTCTGGGGGAGGATGACATACCGGAAAGCCTGGCTGCGGGAAAGTCCGAGTGCGATCGCTGCTTCCATCTGGCCCTTGGGGATGGCCTGTATCCCGGCTCGTACAATTTCACCCATATAGGCACCGAAACAAATGGAAAGGGCGACCACCGCAGCGATCATGCCTTCAATTTTGAAGAATCTTCCCATGGCGTAGTAGATGAAGATCAACTGGACCAGAAGCGGGATGCCTCTGATCAACTCCACATATACTCCGCTGATCATGTTTATCCATCTGCGTTTACTCACCGATCCAAGACCGGTGACCGTACCGATGACCAATGCCCCCAATATGGCGAAAATAGTTGCTTCGAAAGTGACCGGGGTTCCCTTGATGGTGACCAAAAAGATGTCCCGATAGGGGGTGGGTTTGAACATGACCAGACCGGCCAGCAGGAGGATTGCACTGAAGAAGGTGATTCTCCAGGAATTGAGAATGTGCCCGTCATCCTTTCGGGGAATGAGCACACCATCGGTCATCTGGATGGTGACCGGCTTTTTCTTTGGTGCATTCGGGTCGACGGATACTACTTTCTTCCGCGCCGCCTGCAACTTCAATTCTTCAATATCATTAGGTTGGTAATCCATAGGTTCTCACACTTGATAAAGTATTGTACAGTGAAGTACTACATAATTATACAGTTAAAGTCAAGCGATCATGTATAATTATTCAAACAATCCCCATGATATTCCCTCTTCATGCAACAAGGGGCCATACGGCCCCTTGTCTAGCTTCTTGTGATGCAGAATCAGAGGATGTTCCACTTCTTCTTCAGTTCATCCATCTTTCCGCTGGCCTGGATCTTGGCGAGGCTGTCGTTCACCAATGAAAGCAGAGCCGTATTGTCCTTGAGCATGGCGATGGCGATCGGTTCAGGCTGGCCGAGATCACTGGCGGTTCCCGCCACCTTCAGCTTGTTGGCGTAATTCGGGTTGGATAGTACATAATCACTGGCGATGACCGAATCGGTGACCACCCCGTCGAGATTGCCGTTGAGCATGTCCTCGATGGCGAAGCCGACTTCGTCATACGCTTTGATGGTTACTTTGAAAGAAGGATTCTGCTTCATGAAATCCTCGAGGAAGATATGACCGGTGGTTCCCAGTTGTACCCCTACGGTCTTGCCATTGAGGCTGGCTGTGTTGGAGAGGGACGTATTGGAGATAGGAGCAAGGATCGCCTGGGTGATGACCATGATCGGCGTAGAGAACGCCATGGTCTTTTTCCGTTCCTCGGTTACCGAGACACCGCTTGCAACCGCATCGTACGCCCCGTTGGCAAGACCTGCAAAGATGCCTTCCCATGCCACATTGCGGATAGTGATCGAAACATTGCTGGTCTTGGCGATTTCGTTGACCAAGTCGATTTCGAATCCTACGATCTCTCCGTTTTCATCAACGAATTCCAGCGGGGGCCAGGCGCAGTTGGCTGCAAAGACGTACGAGGGGCCGCTTTCTTTCTGTGCTTGGGAAAAAAGCAGGGAAGAGGATGCCAACAAAAGAATCAGGGCAATGGTTACAAGCTTTTTCATGATTGATCTCCTTCATGTGATATGCGTATATTGCATACTTATGCATTATATGTCAACTATATAGGAATAAATATACAATGAAATCCGTAGTTTTGCATAAAAAAAGGGAGCCGAAGCCCCCTTTGTACGCCCATCACCTGCTAGAGCAGGTTCCACTTCTGCTTGAGTGCCGTATAGGAACCATCGGCCTGCATCGCACTAAGGCCCTTGTTGATCAGATCAAGCAACGTCTTGTTGCCTTTCTGCACCGCAATGGCGATATCCTCCTGGGTGAACGGCTGGCCGGCAACCATCAATTTATT
The DNA here is from genome assembly GCF_050256055.1 of Sphaerochaeta sp. Taxonomy (NCBI): domain Bacteria; kingdom Pseudomonadati; phylum Spirochaetota; class Spirochaetia; order Spirochaetales; family Sphaerochaetaceae; genus Sphaerochaeta; species Sphaerochaeta sp. The sequence continues at coordinate 34,505 of NZ_JBFWIJ010000009.1, forward strand.
CTTGTAATTGTCATTGGCCAGTACGAAGTCACTGGCGATGAGCGAATCGCAGACCGCTGCATCGACATTTCCATTGAGCAAATCCTCAATGGCAAGCCCGATGTCGTCATAAGCACGCCGTTGGACTGAATACTTCTCCAACGCAAAGTCTCCGGTGGTCCCGATTTGTACGCCAATCTTCTTACCGGTGAGATCCTCGATTCCCTTGACTTTGGCACTATCGCCGCTGCGAATGATCACCACCTGTCCAGCCTGAAGTATGGGAGTGGAAAAATCCATGCTGAGCTTACGTTCCTCGGTCACTGTCACTCCGCTGGCAACACCGTCATACGCCCCATTGGCAAGTCCGGCGAAAATCGTGTCCCAGGGAACGTTCTTCACCGTCATGGGAACGCCTGTTTTTTCCCCGATGAGCGGGATGAGTTCCACCTCGAATCCGGTGAGCTGTCCATTTTCCACAAATTCAAGCGGCGGCCAGGTGGCATCGGATGCGAAAACATATGCCGTATTCGCTGTTTCCTGTTTTCCTTGTGCGAAGGCGACCGACGAAGTGACTACGAGCAATACGAGTAACAGGGATATCAACTTTTTCATCAAACAACTCCTTGATATATGAAATACTGGAGGCATCATGCCCCCGGTCGAAAGGAAAGTCAAGCAAACATTACTTACAGTGATCTGGTGGAAAAGGTGACGTAGAGGCCCACCAGCAATCCCAAAGCAGTACCTCCAAGTACCTGGCTGAAGGAATGCCCCAGCATGGTCTTCAGGTTTTCCGGGGTGAATTGGCCTTCGCGGTGAATGTCGCTGAGTATCCTGCTCCACTCATTGATGACCTCCGCCTGTTTTCCTGCAGCCCGTCTGATGCCCATCGCATCGTGAATGACGATCGCAGCAAAGGTTGCTGCTATGGCGAAGTCCACCGTACCGATCCCTTCGGTAATTCCGATTGCCGTCACCAAGGCAATGACCCCCGCCGTATGGCTGGAAGGCATTCCCCCGGTACTGATCAACAAATGCCATTCAAAGGTTCTCTCAAAAATGGCATTGATGAACGGTTTGAGCATTTGGGCGATAAAAAACGCCGCAGCGGCAGCGATGAAGGGGGCATTCCCCAATAAATCGTTGTTCATATGCCTACACTAGCTGTTTTTCCCTCCTTGCGCAAGAATCTGTCTTGCTTTACAGTAGCATGCAACGGTATTTTCGGAGCATAGATATGAAAATTTCCCCACAAAAGACCGATGTCATCCAGTTTTGGGTGATCAACATCGCTTCCTTCATCGCACAATTGACCATTGCCATGGTGAATCTTGCGTTGGTCTATCATTTGCGTAGATTCTACGGTTTGGGAGCTGATGCGATTGGGATTGCCGCTTCAATCAGCACGGCGACCTATCTGGTATTCTGTTTGGTGGGTTCCCGCTATACGGTGCATTTCCGTCCGCGTCATTTGGTGGAGCTTTCCTTGGTCGGTATGGCCGGTGCAGTGGCTCTGTTCGTGGGAACGAACCGAATCGCCGTCGCCTACCTTGCCCTGGGTTTGTACGGGATGTTCATGAGTCTGCTCTGGCCTCAGATCGAAGCATGGTTCAGCCGAGGCAAGGAAGGAGCCGGCTTGAACCGGGTCGCCAATGCCTTCAATTTCTCCTGGTCATTCGGTGTGGGGGTCTCCTCCTATGTGGCGGGCCTTCTGGTGGAACGGTCCACAACCCTGCCGTTTTATGTGGCGCTGGTCCTGTTCTCCCTGGTGTTCCTCCTGATTTATGTGAGCAGCGCCTTGGTGCCGGGAATCAGGGCCGTGGCAAGTGAGCATGAAGACAACAAGATCAATGGAAAGGTCGATGAAAGTACGCCGCTCAGGTACTATGCCTGGGTGGGTATCATCGTCCTGTATAGTGGGATGAGCGTCATCCTGACCATTTTTCCCCTCTATGCGCAAGATGTACTGGGCATCAGTGAAAGCCAGACCGGATTACTGTTGCTGGTCAGAGGGGTCGCCACGTGCATCAGTTTCCTCTTGCTCGGGAAACTGGAATTCTGGCATTTCAAGAAACGGTATATTTTTCTAGTGCAGGGCTTGTTCGGTCTGTTCTCCCTCCTGGCGATGACGTTCACCACACCGCTGCCATTCGCCTTTTTCTTTTTGGTGTTCGGAGTCCTGTTCGCATTTGCCTATGACCAGAGTATGTTCCATGGGGCAAGCGGGAGTGTGAACCGTTCACTCAGAATGATCATCCATGAAGTCCTGCTTACCATCGGCACCATTCTCGGGGCAGTGGGAGGCGGATATATTTATGAGCATCTGAGTTTCTCCTCCATTCTCTTGATCATCGGCAGTGCATCGTTGGTTCTGGTTTTTCTGCAGATGATTTTCGCCGGTGTATTGGAACGGAAGCACATTCATTGAACAAGAGGTTTTACATACAAGATATAATTCGTATACAATAACCCAAGAATTGTCGAAAGGAGCTAGATATGGGCAAGACACTGACTGCAAAGATTCTCTCTTCCCACCTGAAGGAGGGAACATTCGAGACGGGAAATCCAATTGGGATTCAGATCGACCAGACCCTTACCCAGGATGCCACCGGTACCATGGCGTATCTCCAGTTTGAAGCCATGGGCTTGAAGCGAGTCCAGAATGAATTGGCAGTCAGTTATGTCGATCATAACACCATCCAGGTCGGTTTCGAGAATGCCGACGATCATCGATACCTACAGACGGTCGCCGCAGCCAAAGGGGTCGTGTTCTCCCGTCCGGGCAACGGTATCTGCCATCAGGTGCATCTGGAGCGGTTCGGTAAACCCGGTAAGACGCTTCTGGGCAGTGACAGCCATACTCCCACCGGGGGAGGCATCGGCATGATCGCCATCGGTGCGGGCGGCTTGGATGTAGCGGTAGCCATGGCCGGCGGTCCGTTCCACCTTATTACCCCGAAGGTTATCGAAATCCGCCTGACCGGAGCGCTCCGACCGTGGGTCTCTGCAAAGGATGTCATTCTGACCATTCTGGAACACTTCGGGGTCAAAGGCAATGTAAACTGTATTTTCGAGTATACCGGCGACGGTGTACAAACTCTTGAGGTCCCCGAACGCTCAACCATCTGCAACATGGGGGCGGAATGCGGCGTGACGACCAGTGTGTTCCCTTCTGATGAGAAGACCCGGATGTTTTTGAAGGCTCAGGGGAGGGAAGCGGATTATCTCGCCCTGTCTGCGGACGAGGATGCCGTCTACGACGGGTTGTTCACCGTCGATCTATCCAACCTCGAGCCCAAGACCGCATGTCCGCACTCGCCGGGAAACATAGCGAGCGTCGCTTCCCTCGCCGGGAAGAAAATCGATCAGGTCTTGATCGGTTCTTGTACCAATTCCAGCTACGCCGATATGAAAAAGGTTGCAGACATCCTGTCAGGACATACGGTTGCTGAGCATGTGAGCCTGGGAATCGCTCCGGGAAGCCGTGAGGTCCTGTTGATGCTCAGCCAGGATGGATCGCTTGCAAAACTGATCCAAAGCGGGGCCAGGATTCTGGAAAGCGCCTGCGGTTTTTGCATCGGTAACCATCAAAGCCCCGGGACGGAAGGAGTCTCCTTGCGTACGAGCAACCGCAACTTTGAGGGCAGGAGCGGGACGAAGAGCGGTCAGGTGTACCTGGTAAGCCCGGAGACAGCCGCACTTGGTGCCATCACCGGCGTGTTCACCGATCCTCTTTCCGACCATGGCATCGCGTATCCGAAGGTGGTGCATCCGACGCAATTCGTCATAGACGATTCCATGTTTGTATTCCCGCCTTCCGACGGATCGGATGTGGAGATCTTCCGTGGGCCGAACATCGGCAATCCTCCGAAGAACACTCCGCTTGCCGATGAGCTGAACGGATTTGTGACGATCAAGGTGGGGGATAAGATCACCACCGACCATATCATGCCGGCCGGCGCGCGGTTGAAGTATCGTTCCAACATCCCCGTTTATTCTAATTATGTCTTCGAGCCGATCGATCCCTTGTTCAGTGAGCATTGCAAGGAGAATCAAGACCGGGGCAAGGACAACTTCATTGTGAGCGGCGCCTCCTACGGCCAAGGCTCCAGCCGGGAACATGCGGCGATTTGCCCGATGTACCTGGGAGTGAAGGCGGTTATCGCCATTTCCATCGAACGGATCCATCAGGCGAATCTATGCAATTTCGGCATCATTCCCCTGACGTTTGTCAACGAGGAGGATTACGCAAAATTCGACCAGAACGATGAATTGGTTTTGGAGAATGTACGCGAACAAATCCAGAATGACCATGTAGTGCTGAAGAACCGGACCAAGAGTGTGGAAATTCCACTTGTTTGCGACGTCACCGAGGAACAGCGGGCCATGCTTCTGAAGGGTGGGCTGTTGAACATTCTCAAGGAGCGATATTGATGGAACAGGTCATTGTCAAGCAAGAAGGGACCCTGGTGGTTCCCGACCAGGTCGTCATCCCCTTTATTGAAGGGGATGGTGTAGGATCGGAAATCACTTCGGTCATGAAGCAGGTTGTCGATACGGCGGTTGCAAAGGCCTTTGGAGGTAAGCGTTCCATCCTCTGGAAGGAAGTGCTCGCCGGAGCGAAAGCCAGGGAGTTGACCGGTACCCCGCTTCCTGAAGAGACCTTGGAAGCGATACAGAAATACAAGGTGGCCATCAAAGGGCCGCTTACCACCGAGGTAGGCAAGGGGGCGCGCAGTTTGAATGTCACCTTGCGCCAAACCCTCGACCTGTATGTATGCTTGCGTCCGGTGGAGTATTATCCGGGGGTTCCTTCTCCGGTGAAGCATCCCGAGAACGTCGACATGGTGGTGTTCCGTGAGAATACCGAGGATATCTATGCCGGCATTGAATGGGAAGCGTACTCTCATGAAGTCAAGAAAGTGATTGATTTCCTGGCTGTTGAAATGGGGGTGACTAAGATACGCTTTCCCCAGAGCAGTGCATTGGGGATCAAACCGGTTTCCCGGGAAGGCAGCGAGCGGTTGATTCGTAGCGCCATTACCTATGCACTGGAGCACGACCGAAGGAATGTCACTCTGGTGCATAAGGGCAACATCATGAAGTTCACCGAAGGTGGATTCCGATTCTGGGGCTATGAGCTGGCCAAACGTGAATTCGGTGCCCAGGAGGATGAGCAGGGTCGGATTGCCATTGCACGGAAGGGAAAGGAGCCGTTGTACATCCAGGATTGCATCTGCGATGCATTTTTGCAGAACATCCTGCTCAAGCCGCAGGCCTATGATGTGATAGCCACGTTGAATCTGAACGGGGATTATGTCTCTGATGCGTTGGCCGCCGAAGTGGGGGGCATAGGCATCGCCCCCGGAGCAAATATCAACTTTGAAAGCGGGCATGCCATTTTTGAGGCAACCCACGGCACGGCCCCGGATATAGCGGGAAAAAACCTGGTCAATCCGCTTTCCATGGTGCTTTCCTCCGAGATGATGTTGCGCTACATCGGTTGGGATAGTGCAGCAGACTTGATAAAGCGTGCAGTCGGGCATGCCATCAACTCAGGTATGGTCACTTCCGATTTTCATCGTTTGATGGAAGCTGAAGGCAGGAAAAGTACACAACTGGGTACCCGTGAATTCGCAGCGCATCTTGTCTCATTGATCTAAAGTGAACTGGGTAAAATCATCGAGCAGGCCATGGATCCCCTCCATGGCCTGAAGTGTCTGTATATCGGAGCCGGGGCTCTTCATTGCATAGATGCATCCCATTCCGGCTGCTTGGGCAGCAAGGATTCCCGCTTTGGTATCCTCGAACACCGTACAGGTTGCAGGAACGCAACCCAATGCACTGCATGCATCAAGGTAGAGATCAGGAAACGGTTTTCCTCGCCTCATCCCGTTGTCATGGATGATGAGGGAATCGGGAACCAGATCGGAAAGGTTGAACCATTTCTTGTACCGTTCGATGTTGTCCGGTCCTGCACTGGTGGCGATCGCCACGGCTCTTCCTGCCTGCTTGGCCTTGTTAATCAGATATTCCGCCCCGTTTGCCAAAGCAAGCGGGCGGTGAGATAGGCAAATAGACTCGTAGAGCAACTCTTTCTCATTGCTGAGCTGTACCACTTCGTCTTCTGGGATTTCCCTTCCCAAGAGATATGCGAGGGTCTGCTGATTGGTCCGACCGTCAAGATAATGACTCTCCGCTTCGCTCAACACAACACCACGCAGGCGTAGTGACATGGCACCCCATGCCTGTCGATGATATAAGGTATCCCAGAACAAGGTGCCGTTGAAGTCGAAGATAAGAGCTCTATCGGTCCTCAAGAGGGATCACCTTGCGTACATGCGGACCGGAGTAGACCTGTCTGGGTCTGCCGATCTTCTGATACGGGTCATGGCGCCATTCCAACCAGTGGGCTATCCATCCAGGGAGTCTTCCCATGGCGAACAATACCGTGAACATGGATTCCGGGATACCCATCGCATGGAAGATGATCCCGGTATAGAAGTCTACGTTGGGGTACAAGTTGCGCTCGATGAAATACGGATCGGCCAAGGCCGCTTTTTCAAGGTCCATTGCGATCTGGAGCAGGGGATCGGTCTGATTGTCCGCTCCCAGCACCTGTTGGCACAAACGCTTTGCGATCTTTGCCCGCGGGTCATAGGTCTTGTAGACACGGTGGCCGAACCCGGACAGCCTGAAATTTGAATTTTTATCCTTGGCCATCTCAATGACCTTGTCGATGCTGATGCCCTCGCTGAGAATCTGATTGAGCATTTGCATCACCGCTTGGTTCGCCCCTCCATGTTTGCTTCCCCAAAGGGCGCAGCAACCGGCGGCAACCGAAGCATAGAGGTTGGCCTCGCTGCTTCCGACCAGACGAACGGCGCTGGTGGAGCAATTCTGTTCATGGTCTGCATGGAGGATCAACAGGATGTTGAGGGCTTTGACATGCAACGGGTCCGGCACATATGCGTTGACCGGGGTGTGGAACATCATGTTCAGAAAATTCTCACAGTACGAGTACTTGTATGTGGGGTCCACAAAATCCAGACCGTTCATCTGCCGGTAACTGAACGCAGCGATGGTTCGCATCTTGGAAAGAAGGCGGCTGACGGTAAGGTCGACGTTTTCCTCAGGGTCGACATCCTCGAGTTCCGGATAGAAGGCTGAGAGCGAAGCGACCATAGCGGAGAGGATGGACATTGGATGGGCTTCCTGAGGGTAATCACGGAAGAAGTTACGCATATCGACATGCAGCAAAGAATGGCGGTTGAGCATCTCGGCGTACGTATGCCGCTGTGCAAGCGTGGGGAGTTCTCCCTTGATCAACAGATATGCAACTTCAACGAAGTCGCATTGCTCGACCAGTTCCTCGATGTCATACCCGCGGTACCTAAGGATTCCCTGCTCGCCGTCCACAAAACAAATGGAACTCATGCATGAGCCTGTATTCACAAATCCCGGGTCGTAGGTGATGAATCCGGTCTGCTTGCGCAAGGCGGTGATATCTATGGACTTCCCGCCCATGTTGTCGGTGATGACCGTAAGATCAACTTGTTTTTCGCCAAGAATCAATTTCGCTGCATCTTGCTGTATTTCCATGCATTTGCCTCCTTTGGGGGGTCTGGTTGTGGTACACACGAGGAAACGGGAGCCGGTGCATCCGTGAATTTTTATTCAGGATGGTAGAAATGTATCGTATATTTATTCTTTTGAGAATATAGCAACAGGCAATCTCTTACTTTTCATCCTGCCCGGAGCCCTGTATACTGAAGGCGATGTACAGGAGGTTCTCGATGGAAGGTACACCCATGCCGTTGGAAGAGGAAATTGTTGATATCGCTGATTTCTTCAAAGTGTTCGGGGATCCGACTCGCCTCAAGATATTGTTCCTGCTCGAAGCGGGGGAACGTGGTGTCAATGCCATCAGCGAGGAACTCGGGATGCAACAGAGCACAATCAGTCAGCAGCTTAAGTTGCTCAGGGCCCGGCGTTTGGTTCGTTTCCATAAGGATGGAAGGAACGTACTGTACCGACTCAATGACGAGCATATCCATGACATCCTGGCTCTAGGCATCGAACATTATGAGGAACTCCTATAGCCGTCAATACAACGATTTCTCCTGGGTTGCATAGTCAGTGAATAAAGGCAGGCAGATATCCCGATCGGAGGGGTGCAGTTGCAGTACCGACTCATCCTTGCACCCTTCGTTGATGAAACGATAGATGAAGTCATCCCGAAAGCCGATCGCCTGTGCATCCTGTGCGGTGCAACCGTAATACACATCCTTGATATTGGCCCAGATGCAGGCGGAAAGGCACATCGGGCAAGGATAGCAGGTGGTGTAGAGCACCGAACCGGTCAGATCATGGGAGTTGTTGGCCTTGCATGCCTGCCTGATCACATTGACTTCCGCATGGGCTGTGGGGTCATGACTTCCCAATACGGTATTGGAGTCGACGAACACCTGCTGATTTCGATCAACCAAGACCGCTCCGAACGGACCTCCGAGGTCGGCTTGCATGGTTTCTTTCGCCCGTTTAACTGCTTGGATCAGAAAATCCTTCGGTTCCATGTATCTTGCTCCCATTTGTATACCGTATCATATGCAAGGGGGATTGGACAGGAAAACCGCCTTCCGGCGGCTTCCCCTTGGATTGTCAGCCTCGTTTTGCACTGGCCATCAAGCGGATCGCATTGATGTTGATGAAGCCTTTGCAATCAATCGGTTGGTAGCCTCCGGCTTTATCCATCGAGCCAAGATCCTGATTGTACAATGATACCGGACTGGATACCCCAGCAAATATGACATTGCCCTTATACAGTACCACCTTGCTGGTACCACTGACATGTTTCTGACTCTGTTCGAAGGCCGCACTGAGCATGGCGAACTCGGCGGATCCCCAGTATCCGTTGTAGATCAGCTCGGCGTATTTGGGCATCAGGCTGTCACGCAGATGCATCGCCTCCTTGTCCATCGTGATGCCTTCAAGATTATGGTGGGCTTTCCAAAGAATTTCGCAACCGGGAGTCTCATAGACACCGCGGCTCTTGATTCCCACATACCGGTTCTCCACCATGTCTACACGGCCGATGGCATTGTCATGCCCGATCTTGTTCAAATACAAAATCATTTCCAGCGGGTCGGTCACCACCGTCTGGTCCTGCTCATTCGTGACCGAAACGGGAATGCCGTCCTTGAATTCAAAACGCAAGAGCGTCTCCTCGTCCTTGGCCATCTGCGGGCTCAGGGTAAGGCTGAATACATCCTCATCACAACGCTTGGACGGATCTTCCAGGATGCCTGCCTCATGGCTGATATGGATCAGGTTCTCATCTTCACTGTAGGGTTTCTTGATTGAAGCCTTCACCGGAATGCCGTACTTCTCCGCATAGGCGAGCATATCGCTGCGGCCTTCGAATTGGCTGAGCCATTCGGCATCCTTCCAGGGGCTGATGATTTTCACTTCCGGCATGTGCATGTAGTACCCGAATTCGAAACGTACTTGGTCATTTCCTTTTCCGGTGGCTCCATGCGCCACATACACCGTGCCTTCCTTACGCGCAATCTCTATCTGGCGTTTAGCTATGACGGGGCGGGCGAGGGAGGTCCCGAGCATGTAGGTACCTTCATAGATGGTATTGGCCTTCAATGCCGGGAAAATATAGTCGGTGACCAACTCCTTGCGAAGGTCCTCCACATACACTTTGGATGCCCCCGTAGCCAAAGCCTTTTTCTCAATGGCTGCGAAATCCTCATTCTGTCCAACGTTCGCTACATAGGCGATGACGTCGAAACCCTTGTTGGCAAGCCACTTGAGGATGACCGAGGTGTCCAGACCTCCGCTGTATGCCAAGATGATCTTTTCCTTACTCATATCTGTTCTCCCTGTCCGGTATGTTGTTGCTGGGCTCAGTGTAGTGAAGTGAAGCTCGATTGACAAGAGGTTTTTGTATAAATATTCCAAAAAATTCCCATATATGCAGAATGTTTTAGGAAATTCTATGAGTTTTATGAATGAATATTCATTATATCTAATTCGAAAAAATTCGAAATAGCTCTTGCAAAACCGTATGTTTCCTCCTATACTGCATGCGGAGTGTAATCATGCTGATATGTAACAATCTTTCGAAACGGTATGCAAATCAGAATCGAAATGCGGTTGATCATCTCGGGCTTTCGATTCCCAGCGGGCAAATCTTCGGCTTTCTAGGTCCGAACGGGGCAGGGAAGAGCACTACGATCAAAATGCTGGTCGGACTGTTGCAACCGGACGCAGGAGAAATCTCCTTTGACGGACTGGACCATACCAAGGATAGTCTACAGTACAAAAAGCAGATCGGGTATGTGGCCGATGAACCTGCATTTTATGACAAGATGACTGCACTCGAGCATCTCCATTTCATTGCGGATATCTACCGAATCGATGCGCAAACGCGCACCCAAAGGATTGCCAGCCTCAGTGAGCGGTTGCTTTTGGACAACGTGCTCGCAGATCCCATACATTCCTATTCTCATGGGATGAAACAGAAACTGGCCGTCATTACCGCTTTGCTGTACCAGCCCAAGTTATTGATCCTCGATGAACCGATGGTCGGGCTCGATCCCAAGGCATCATTCATTCTCAAGCAACTGCTGAAAGAGTATGCCCAGCAAGGAAATACTGTTTTCTTCTCCACCCATGTGCTGGAGGTGGCCCAGAATCTCTGTGACACGCTAGGGATCATCAAGGAAGGTTCGTTGCTCTACTTCGGGAGTTTTGAGGAACTGCAAAGCAAGGGAAATGGCAATGATGAGACCTTGGAACAATTGTTCCTCGAGTTGACCGAGGAGGGACAATGAAACTGCGGACCATAGGGTTGCTGGTCAGCGCGTTCTGGCGAGGCAACAAACCCATCCAGGCAACCTTGGCACGGTTGAGTTTCGGCAGGCAGGGAACGAAATCCCGTGTGCTGGCGACGGTGATGACCGCACTTTTAGTGGTGGTGTTTTTGTATTTTGCCTTTCTGTTGGGTCTGAATTATTACGGGTATCAGGTGCTCGGGCTCATGATGGATATTCCCTCACTGGGGATGTTTCTGGCTTCTTTCCTCTCTTTTTTCTTTTTGATCCTCTTCAGTATGACCGGCACTGATACGATTCTCTATCGAGGAAAGGATGTCCAAAGCCTACGTGCATTGGCGATTTCCGATACCGAGCTGGCGGTCAGCCGGTTGGTGTTGCTGTATATCCAATTTGCGCCCCTGTACTGGTTTTTGTGTATCCCTGCCTTGGGAGTGGCATTGCTGCGCAACGGGTTTTCGTTCCTATATCTGGCAGGTTCTCTTCTGTTTCTTCTCATCGGTCCGGTCTTCGCGCTTTCGATCTGCGTCGTCCTTACCTTGGTGATGATCCGTTTGACCAAGGGTAGACGCTTCGTCATGGCCCAGGAATTGATTTCCATGCTGCTTTTGGTCGTCCTAATCATCGGTTTCAGCGCTTCCATGACCCGAAACATGAGCAAGGATGGAAGTCTCTCGTTCGATTTTCAGGCTATGCAGGCGACCCTTGGACCCCTGTTTCGATCGCTTGTCGGTTCCTTGTCCTTCTTCTCCTGGCAAGCCGATATGCTCACTTCTGTGTCCACCTTGGTACTGATGCTTGGCTTGGGAGTGCTTTGTGCAATCCTGATCGGGTTGTTGGTCACCCACACGTACACCTCCAATCTCTCCTACCTGGCAAGTAATGAAGCAATGCTATCCAAACACCGAAGGCAACGGTCGGTGCGGGCAACCGGAGCCGTCCGTGCATTGATGAAACGCGATATGGTTATCATTCGTTCCTATTCCGCATTCACCTTCGAGTTGCTCGGAGAGCTGCTGGTTCCCGTAATTCTGTTGGCTGTGTATGCGGCCACCGGGGTGCTCGGGCAGATGGAGGCCATGGTACAGACGCTCAAGAATCTGCCGTTTTTCCCCCAGATCATCGTACTGGTGTTTGTCATGACTGCAAATCTGGGGATGCTGAGTTCTACCAGCGTCTCCCGCCAGGGGTCCTTGTTCGTTCTGGATAAGCAATATCCGTTGGACGCATCAGTATTCATCAAGGCCAAATTGTTGCTGCATCTTGTTCTGGTCGGGATTCCCTTGTGCATCTATTTGGTGGCATCATTGCTATTCTTCAAGTTGGGACTCGCCGACCTGTTTTGGATGCTTCCCATTGCTGCACTTTCGGTTTTCTGTGCTGCAAACCTGCATCTGGCCATCGATTATCGAACTCCGCGGTTGGATTGGACGCTCGCCCAGCAAGCCATGAAAAGCAATCCGAATGGATTGATCGGATTATTGGTCTCGTTCCTGTGGGAACTGGTACTTGCAGCTTGTCTCCTGCTTCCCTCGTTCCTACACATTTCTTTCCTCTGGGGCTTGGGATTGTCCTTGTTGCTGCTTGCCGTGCTTGCACCCTTTTCCTATTCGTTGGCTGTACGACAGGCACACTATACGCTCAGTAGATAAGCCATCGATCGCTTGCAGGCTTCTGCAAGCGATGAATGGGTTTCATATGGATAGTGTTTGGTTTGCGTATCCCAAGCCAGGATTAAACCAAGATCGGCTTGTGCGAGCATGGGAAGATCGGTAGGACCGTCACCGATGGCGATGATCGGATGGTAGGAGCCAGAAAGTGCTTTCAGTGCCGATGCCTTACCCTGCGGATCGGCAATATCCACCAGAAGGGATGCTCTTCCTTGCTTATCCCACATCAGTCGCTTTCCGCGCACTGCACAAAAACACTGTTCGATCCCCAACTGCCGGAGGAACGCTTCGACCAAATTTTCCGTTCCACAGGTGAGCACCATCAAATCGGCGACAGCAGAGAGCGAAACAAGCGCTTTGACATCTTCTTCTGCAAGAGAACCGATGAGATCACCTGCTACTTGCTCGATCATCTTTCGGTCCACTGTGGTAAGCAGGCGTGCATACCGTTGATGAAAGGAAGCGCCGAGCTTTCCTTCCTGGTCCTGTTTGATGAAACGTTTGCAACGCATTTGGAACAAGGTCCCTTTGGTCGCCGCATGTTTTCTGATCAAACGTTGTTCACTGTCATATCTTTTGATGGGATACAGGGTCCCGTCGAAATCGAATGCGATGAGTGCACGGCTGTTCATATCGGCAGTCTAGCAAGCAGGGTGAAAAAAAGGAAGGGAGCGGATGCGCTTCCTTCCTTTTTGCAATTATGCATGCTTTTTTATGGTGCAGGGTTGATCCCGTAGAGTGTATTGAAGTACTCCATATCAGTGCTCAACACCTTGTTCAGCTTGGGAATGGTCTTCTTATAGGACTCGAGGGTTCTCCAGAGTTCAAAGAATTGAGGATCTGCCGAATATGCATCGGAATAGACGGTTGCCGCCTGAGCATCGGCTACACCTTTTATCTTCTCACTTTCGGCATATGCCTGGGAAAGGATCTGCTTCTGTTCCCCCTCGGTCTTGCCTTGCCACTGGGCCAATTGGCCGCGACCGTAGGAACGGTACGCTTCAGCGATCTGATTTCGTTCCTTGATCATCCTCTGGTACACGCTTTCGGTCAGATCGTCACTATAGCGGATCTGGCGGACGATGATGTCGATCAATTCGATGCCGAATCCATCGGTGAACTTTTTGGCCTGGTCGAACATCATACTGGAAAGGCCGTCACGTCCGATCGAGATGGTCTCCTGCCTGGACTGCGTGACCGTCAGGTTGCGCAGCGTCTCGGCATCGACGTTACTCTCCAGGTTCTGGACTTCCTCCACCACCTTGATGTTGTTGATCTGGTTGGTGTTCCTTACCGCCTCATTGAGATAATTCTCACTGATGATGGTGCGAATCGAAGAATCGAGTACATCGTTGAGGCGGTAAATGCCATTGTTGATAGTGTTGACCGTCTCGTAGTATTTTGCAGGATCGCTGATTTTCCAACGTGCGGTGGTATCGACCCAGATGAACTGATTTTCCTTGGTCGGGATTCGCTGTGCATCACCGTCCCAGGATAGGATTTTCTTGGGATAGATGACCACATTGTCGATCAAGGGCATCTTGAATTTCAAGCCGGAGGTCTGTTCCGTATTGACGATTTTCCCGAACCGGGTGAGTACCGCCTGCTGTCCTTCATACAAGATGTAGAAGGGTCCGAGCAGAACGAAGATGACAAGAAACACAATCAGCACGATGAGCGTGGTGATGAGTTTTCTGTTGGTGGTTGCTTTCATTTTGCACCCCCTTGCAGCATCTGGATCGGAAGGAAGTTAGCCAGATTCTTATCCACCAAAGTGACCGAACCGCTGTCGGTCGGATTGATGATCGATTCCATGGTTTCAATATAGAGACGGGCGCGGGTGATTTCCTTGCTCTTCTCGTACACTTCCCGGACGCTGTTGAAACGTGCAACATCGCCTTCTGCCTGATTGACCCGTTCAGCTGCATACCCCTGGGCCACCTGGATCATCTGATTCGCTTCGCCTCGTGCCGACGGGATCACCTTATTGTAGTTCTGCTTGCCTTCATTGATCAGACGGTTCATATCCTGGATTGCCTTGTTGACATCCTCGAAGGCATCCTGGACTTCCCCAACCGGCGGAACGATGTTCTGCAGCTTTACCGTAACCACCTTCACACCCAACCCGTAGGTGTCGAAGATTTTCTGTACGTTGTCCTGGGCCTCGATCTCGATGCGGGTGCGTTGGCTGGTCATGACTGAGAGGATGGGAAGATCCCCGACCAGTTTGTTCATTACACTTTGGCTGATGTCCCTGATGGTCGTTTCCTTGGATTCAACATTGAACATCCACTTGTAGGGATCCTCAATCTTGTATTGGACGATCCACTGCACATCGATGATGTTCAAATCTCCGGTCAGCATCAAGGATTCATTGGTGTAATCAGTTGATCCCAACAACGGAGAAGTGGAGCTGTTGCTCCGGTATCCGAAGGTCATGGTCTGTACGACCTGGGTGGGGACTGTGTAGCTTACCTCGATCCCCAGGGGGATTTTGGTTTGCAATCCGGGTCCAACGGTTCGGTTGTATTTTCCCAGTCTCAGGACGACCGCCTGTTCGGTCTGGTCGACGACAAAGAAACTGCTGAGAACCAACATAACGAGGACAATCGCAACAATAATCCAAATGACCAGCTTGGGACTGATGTTCCGGACTTTGCGTGCAGGCCTCGGTGGTTGCTGCATGGTATCCATACTCTCTCCTGTATGTGCCGTAGCACCTTTTCAATGTAATGACACACCGGTGTATCGTCAAGGTCGCAATCTTGTGCCTGCCCGTCGGTTTGCCATTGAAATAAACGCTTCTCCGGTCTATTATGTCCCCTATGAAAAAGAGACTCGTAACTTCCGCCTTGCCCTATGTAAATAATATTCCTCACTTGGGAAACTTGACTCAGGTACTTTCTGCTGATGTGTTTGCCAGGTTCTGCCGATCCAAGGGGTATGAAACCCTGTATATCTGCGGAACCGATGAATATGGTACGGCCACCGAGACCCGTGCACTCAAGGAAGGGGTGACCCCGCGTCAGTTGTGTGATCACTACCATGCCATCCATCGAGACATCTATGCATGGTTCAACATCGGCTTCGATTATTTCGGACGAACCAGTACCGAGAAACAGACCCAAATCGTCCAGGATATTTTCCATAAGGTGGATGAGGCGGGCTACATCTGCGAGCATGAGCTGGAACAGTTGTATTGCCCGCACTGTGAACGATTCCTTGCCGACCGTTTCGTGGAAGGGACCTGCCCCCATTGCCATTATGAAGGTGCAAGGGGGGATCAGTGCGATAATTGCCAGACGCTGCTCGACCCGATAGAGCTCGTGGATCCGCGCTGCGGTGTCTGTGGCACCCGCCCGGTGCCACGGAAGACCAAGCATCTGTACATCGATCTACCCAAAGCCCTTCCTTTGCTGGAATCCTGGATGGAAAAAGCAAGCAGGGAAGGTTTCTGGGCGAACAATGCCGTGCAGATGACCAAGTCATGGATCCGTGACGGACTGAAGGAGCGCTGCATCACCCGCGATCTGAAATGGGGAATTCCCGTACCCAAGAGCGGGTATGAGGACAAGGTGTTCTATGTTTGGTTTGATGCACCGATCGGGTACGTCTCGATCAGTGCCAATGCAACCGAAGATTGGAAACGTTGGTGGTTCGATCCCGAGCATACTGAATTGTTCCAATTCATCGGCAAGGACAACATTCCCTTCCATACGGTAATTTTCCCCTCCTGCCAACTGGCTACCGGGGAAAACTGGACGATGCTTCATCATATGAGCAGCACCGAATACCTCAACTATGAGGGCGGAAAATTCAGTAAGAGTCTGGGCATCGGGATATTCGGCAATGATGTGCAGGATACCGGCATCCCTGCCGATGTCTGGCGATTTTATATGTTCTATAACCGGCCGGAACGCAGTGACGTGACGTTCACTTGGGCTGATTTCCAGGAAAAAGTAAACGGGGAGCTGATCGGCAATCTTTCCAATCTGGTCAACCGGACCCTGACATTCGTCAAGCGATTCTATCCTGATGGATCGATGCTTGATGCCAATATCGATGATGCGCTGCAGCAACAGATTGTCGAGAAGGAAGCGGAAATCGATCGTCTGCTTGAGAAAGCGGAGGAGCGTGATGCACTGCGCCAGATCCTTTCGCTCTCTTCGTTGGGCAACAAGGCGTTCCAGGATGGAGAACCTTGGAAAATGCGCACCCAGGATCCCTTGAAGGCCAAGATGTTGCTCAAGACCTTGGTATATCTCATCCGGGATCTCGGCGTCCTGATCGAACCCTATATGCCGACTACCAGCAAGCGCTTGCTCTCCTTCCTGCAGTCAGAGGGCGCACGGTGGACGGATCTTGGATCCTGTAAGGGGATTTTCGGTTTCGGCGAACCTGAGCTCCTGTTCACCAAGCTTGAGGATGCATTGATCGAGGAACTGCGGAATAGATTCAGCGGTTCGCAGGAAGAACGGAAGCAGAAAGAACAGACGGAAACCAAAGAAACAGTGGAGAAAATAATGGAGCAAACACAGGAAGCACAAAGTCTGGCTGAACAATTCGCCCAAAGGGTGGTCCTCAAGGTGGCAAAGATCACCAACGTTGAGAAACACCCGCAGGGAGATAAGTTGTATATCCTCACGTTGGATGTACAGGAGGAGGAGCCCCGTACCATCGTCAGTTCCATCGTCCCGTACTACGAAGCGAACGAATTGCAGGACCAGAACATCATCTTGGTAAGCAACCTCAAACCAGCCAATTTCCGCGGTGTGAAGAGCAATGGCATGTTGCTTGCTGCAAGCGACCCCAAGGCAGAGGAGCATACCACCTGTGAGGTGCTGTTCGCAGGACAGTATGCACCTGGAACAGTATTGACCGTAGATGGATTTACAGAACCTGAACAGGGTATCCCCTATGTGAAGGCCGATCGATTCTTCGCCCTGCCGTTGTATACCGAAGACGGAGTGCTGAAGATAGAAGGGAGAATGATAGGGAAGGACGGAGTACCCGTTACGTCGAAAAAATATTTGAACGGGCCGGTTGGTTGATTCTCCAAGACGAATGCAGAGAGAGACGACAGGGGCCTTTCCGGCCCCTTTCGTTTCGTGGGCGAAGGTAGATGGCAATGGTTGTCCGGTTGATTGATTACAAACAATTTCCCTGCACCACTTCGGTGTTGCAAAGCAGTTTCTGGGCAGCAGTGAAGCACGGCACCGGATGGATGCCCTATGCCTTTTCAGTCGAAGATGAATCCTATTCCTTTTCCCTGCTGGTTCTGGTCAAACAGGTCCTGCCGTTGATGAGCCTTGCCTATGTTCCCTTCGCGCCTCCTTTGGACGTACTTGATCGGGTGGTGGTTCATGAACTTTTGCGTTCTTTGTCCAAACAGTTGAAAAAACTCTTGCCTCACGGTGTCTTCGCCTTGCGTTTCGATCTCCCTTTCGACGGGCCGAATGAGGAGAATGTATTGGTTGTATCCGGACCGCGTTTGCATGCCTGTCGGGAAAGCGTACAACCGGAGGGTACGGTTCGTATCGACCTTCGAGCAGGGTATGCTGCGGTGACAGAGGCGTATCGTGAGCGTGCCAAACGCGCCCTTCGCAAGGCAGGCCAGGCGTTCGAAGTCGGATTGTATGGTGGGGACGATCCTGCATTCAAACGATGGTATGATGTGTATCTGGAGACTGCGAAGCGGGATGGCTTTTCCCCAAGGTCGGCGAAATATCTGAAAGCCTTGTTGAATCTCGACGGTAAGGTGCATGCTGATGTCGCATGCAAGCTTTTGCTCGCCACCCAGAAACGAAAAATCGTCGGAGGAATCATCGTCGTGTTCGGGCCATCTGAGGCATTGTATCTCTACGGTGCATCCTTGCGCTTTGATGGACTTTCTTGTGCACATTTACTCCAGGATTATGCAATACGCATGGCATGCGAACGGTCGTGCGCCTTTTATGACTTATATGGGATTTCCGGTCCAAGCGGGCGGGGTGCCCACCTTGCCGGACTGGAAATTTTCAAGCTTTCCTTCGGTGGACAATGTTATTACCGTACACCTTCAACCGACTATGTATACGCATTGCTTCCGTGGCGCTTCTATACCTTGTTGGAGCATATGCGGTATCGGATGAATCGCCAGCTCAAGAGCCAAGAAGGAGTCCCACCAAATTCTTGAACTGGTTGCCTCGGTCGAATTCATTTGCAAAAAGTTCAAAGGATGCACTGCCCGGTGAAAGCAGGATGGCCTGTGGCAATTGCGGGAGGTCCTTCTGCTTGGCAAGTGCTTCATCGAAGCTGGCCTGCAAAGCATCTCCCATCGACTTGAACGGCCCATGGTAGGTGATTGCGTGTTCGTGCAGCAAGGGAATCAGCTTGTTCTGGGTGAAGCTTCCATCCAAAAGGGAAATGCTTGAAGCTTGCTTGAGTTCCTCAAGCATGGAATCGGGTTTGAGATTCTTGTCCGTTCCCCCGCAGATCAAATGTACGGCCATCGTGCGGAATTTAGCATAGGAAAAATGCACTGCTTCCGGTATGGTGGCTGCGCTGTCATTGACAAAGAGGATGCTGTCCAAGGATCCGACTTGTTCGATGCGGTGCGGAACCCCCTGGAAGCCCTCCAACGCTTTGAGTATACTCTTGTATTTGAATCCGAGGGCAAGCAGGATCGCATATGCGCTGGTAAGGTGCGGTTGTTCCTGCAATTCCTTCGGACAGGAGCGGTCGATTCCCCTGATGTGACGACGATCAAGCTTGGTTTGCTTCTTGATACGGTTCATCATCACATCAGGAACTACAGCAAGTCTGACAGTGGGGGTGAACAGCTCCAGCTTGTCCTCCAGATATTGTTCGATGGATGCATAGGAATTCAGATGGTCCGGGTAAAAATTGGTCAAAGCGCATACCGCCATGACCGGCATCTGGGCGTGAAGCGCCCGGACAGTGTCCCGTATCTGCCAGGAGGAAAATTCACAGACCAAATAGTCGGGAAGTCTTCGTCCCTGTTCATTGCGCCGTTCCCATTCTCTCAGTACGCTGAAGGCGCTGATCCCCATATTGCCGCATTGCATGGCTTCATATCCCAATTCCTGCAGGACATGTGCGACTGCGGCACTGGTGGTCGTCTTTCCTTTTGTTCCGGTGATCCCAATGATGTTCACTTGTTCACACCATGGGGAAGAAAACAGCCAGGCAAAATCATTCACCACCATGCGAGCATGTCTGAGCATCGGGTGGTTCGGGGGGATGGCGGGGTTCTTGACTACGATATCCGCCCAGAAGAAGTCCTCAGAACGGTGCGGACCGCTTACACAGGTAGCGCCGCGTAGGGTGAGGGCTTCCATTTCCGAGCCGAGATCGCATGCACCGTTCAAGTCAGTGATTCTTACTTCATCTCCATGGTCGAGGAAATATGTCGCAGCGGAATATCCGCCTCCATGCATTCCCAAACCGAAGATAAGGACCTTCATACACCCTTCCCCCTGTCCCCTAATAGTAAGAAGAAACAGAGAGGAGAGCAAGATACTCTGCAAGCAAACTCCAAGGAAATCATGTTCAGCAATCATCTTAATTTTTCGTCTTCTCCCCCTTGACCTTGGTTTGCCATACCCGCATAATGGTACGGTAATTACAAAACCATCCGGATTCGGCCTTAGCCGACAAAAGAGCCGGTGGGTAAGGAGCTCTACAGTGCCTTGTGGAAGAAAAAGAAAGAAGCATAAGATTGCTACTCATAAGAGAAAGAAAAAGCTCAGAAAGAATAGACATAAGAACAAGTAGTTTTTTCTGGTAATCTTTAGCTTGGTACCAAAGCAAAACCGCCGGTCGCTCCGGCGGTTTTTTCTTGCTCAAGCTGTTGTGGCATTGAAGGATATCCAAGCCGTTTTGTTGACGTTGTCAGTAAAAGTATGGTACTCTACTGAGAACCTCTTTATCCGCCTCGTGTGGGCGGATCATATAGACCGTAAGGAGGAACCATGAGAAATTATGAGTTCACCGTTATCTTCAACGCAAATGAAGAGAACACACAGGCTGGCCTTGAGTTTGTAACCAGCCTCTTTGCAGCTGCCGAGGTAGAAATTACCAAGCAGGAAGACATGGGCGTCAAGTATCTCGCCTATGACATCAAGAAACAGGAAAAGGGTCACTATTTCTATTTTGAGCTGAAGGCTGACCCCAGCAAAATCCTTGGCTTCGAGAGAGAATTCCTCTTGCATGCCAACATCCTGAAATACCTGTTTGTAAACACCGAGAAATAAGCAAAAGAATGGAGAGCAAGAATGGCTAATGACTTGAATGTAGTCGCGTTGGTGGGTCGGCTTACCAGGGAAAGCGAGCTTCGTTATTCCAATGGAGGCATGGCTATCTGTCGTTTTTCCATCGCAGTCAACCGGAGAAAGAGGACGGCTGACAATCGCTGGGAAGATGAAGCCAACTTCTTTGACTGCACGATGTTTGGAAAGAGCGCCGAATCCGTCAACCAATATCTGGAGAAGGGAAGGCAGGTGTCCATCGTCGGTGAGCTGAGACAGAGTCGCTGGGAACAGGATGGCCAAAGTCGAAGCCGGGTTGAGATTGCCGTCAATTCTTTGCAGCTCCTCTCGAGCCCCGGTTCTCCCGAAGGGAGAGTTGAGAATCGTCGTAGCGAACAACAGCCTATGACGAGAAATCAGGGATCATATGGTGCACGCCCTGCTGCAGACCCGATGCCGGCTATGGATATCGGAGGTCCTGAGCAGTTCGACGACGATCAGATCCCATTTTAAGACACTGCCAGTTTGGGCAGTTGACGTTGCAAGGAGATATATGCATGCGTGATGATGATAATGATTCCGTAATGAACGAAATGGATGCAAAGAACGGAAGAGACAGAAGGATGGGTGGTCGTAAGCCCGGCTTCCGCAAGAAGGTTTGCAAGTTCTGCACCCAGAACCTTACTCCCGATTACAAGAATCCCGAGATGCTTCGCCGCTATATTACCGAACGTGGCAAGATCCTTCCTGCCCGCATCACCGGTTGCTGCGCAAAGCACCAAAGAGCTGTTACTGCCGAAATCAAGAAGGCCCGCGTCCTCGCTTACCTTCCGTTCGAGAAGAAGTAACACGTGTTGGGTGCCATGAACCGGATTGATACTCGGTTATTGAGAACTTCGCTTGTCATGGTCGGTGTGAGTTTTGTGCTCTCCCGGCTGATGTTGGGGAATTTTCTCTTTACCATACCCTTGATGGTTCTTGCCCCGAAGTTTTCCGATCGGAAGACAGCTCTCCTCCCGGTAGGTTTGGTTGCGGTCTTGATAGGCCTTACCGAGCTCATCCGTTCCAAGGGTGCATTTACAAGCCCGGAGGGAAGGATTCTGCTTTTGATTGGATTGTTCATCCCGACCGTGTTGTTGGTGGCATCGGCAGTATGGATTGCCTTTCCCACCCAACGTACGGTATACCGCTATCTTGCGTCCTGCCTGTTTGGGGTGGCCGCTTCATTTGCGGTGGTTATCTGGTTTTCGAAGCCGAACGAGACATTGATGCGGGTGGATTCAGCCTTGCTGGAAACATTCCGTCTCATACTTGGACAAGCCTCTGGAAACAACCAGGCGACACTTGGAATATCGGATTCTGCTATCCGAGAGTTGTACCGGTTGTCGGTTATGACGGTAGGAGCCATTCTGGCTCCCGTATGTATGGCATTGGTTGGCTTTGCAAGTTTTATTGCAATGAGCTACCAATCACGTTTGGATAAAGGGTTCAACAACCGCGTCGCCCGTTGGAAAATTCCTGAAGTGAATCTCTGGATCTTTCTGGGAGCTTGGACGATCGTCTTGCTGTTGATCATTTTGAAGGCACCCTATCTGTATCGGGCTTTGGCCATGCAGGTTGCTTTCGGTTCGAGCGTGCTGTATGCTGTGCAAGGTATGGCCATCGTAACACATTTTGTGTTGCGTAAAGGTCTGACTGTCAGTCCCTCAAGGTTGTTCACAACGGTCTTTCTTCTGGCTTTCCTGATACCTGGGGTGAACCTGCTGGTTGTCTTTGCATTACCCTTGTTGGGGGTTACAGAGACTTGGATTGCGTATAGAAGTTATGAGTAAGGAGTTATCCCTATGAAAATCATTCTCAATCAGGATGTCGTCAACCTTGGTGAAGAGGGAGACGTTGTTGTAGTCAAGGACGGGTACGCCCGTAACTATTTGCTTCCCACCAAAATGGCCGTTATGTTCAACAAGTCCAACCAGGCCATGTTCGCAAGCCGTGCTGCTGCCATTGAAAAGCGCAAGGTTGAGAAACGATCCGCAAGTGCTTCCCTCAAGGAGAAGCTGGACAAGGTTGTCCTGACCTTGGTCGTGTCTGCCGGTGAGAGTGGAAAACTCTTCGGGTCGGTCACTTCCTCCATGGTGCAGGATGCTCTTTCCAAGCAGGGAATTGAGATTGAACGCAAGAAGATCGAGGTTCCCACCCATGCCATCAAGATGGTGGGCAACTATTCGGTACGCGTTCGCCTGTATGAAGACGAAAGTGCTGATATCAAATTGGTAGTAGAGAGCGAAGCTATGGTGAAGGCCCGCCAAGCTGCTGAGGCAAAGGCTGCAGCAGAAGCTGCAAAAGCCGCCGCCAAGGCTGAAGCAGAAGCGAAAGCCGCCGCAAAAGCCGAGGAAGCCGCAGCAGCAGCTGAAGCCACAACCGAAGCGAACGAGTAATACCTATGGCGTCGGATAGTATGTATGGGCGCGTTCCGCCTCAAAACGAAGAGGCTGAACGTGCTGTTTTGGGAGCTATTCTTCTCAATGAGAAAGTACTGGTCGAAATAACCGATTTCTTGGGAAAGGATGATTTTTATCGGGTAGCTCACCAGAACCTGTTCGCCGCCATCGTTGCCTTTCGACAGGAGAGTTCAGAATCCCTTGACCTGATTACCCTCAGTTCCTATCTGAAGCGTAAGGATCAGGTTGAGGAGTGTGGTGGACTCTCCTATATTTCCACCCTCACCAGCGACGTTCCCACCATGACGAACGCTGCATATTACGCCAAGATTCTCAAAGCACTCAGCCAGCGAAGAAAGCTTCTGCTGTATGCTTCTCAACTCAAAGACAACGCCTATGATGAGTCGCAGGATATCCAAAAAGTCATTGACGAAGGGGAACAAGCGCTCTCCAAGCTGAGCAATGACACTGCAGGAAGCGATAATTATTTCAGTATCAAGGATTTGGTTACCAATGCCATTTCTGAGATTGAATTAAGAAGTACCTCTGGTATTAAGAATGGCTTTGAATCAGGGTATGCGCCCTTGGATTCCATCACCGGGGGTTTCAAGAAACAGGAATTCATCATTGTAGGAGCCAGACCTTCCATCGGTAAGACGGCCTTTGCCCTTTCCTTGACGCTGAACATGATCGTGAAGAAGAAATATCGGGTAGGCTTCTTTTCCTTGGAAATGAGTGCCGCCAGTCTGATGGAGCGTCTTCTTACCGGACACAGCAGGGTCGACTTCACCCACATTAGGAAAGCTACGCTTAAAAACAGTGAAATGAGCGCCATCATCGATGCGTCAAGTTCGTTGTACGATTCGGAATTGTATATTCAGGATACGCCGAATATGAAGCTGATGGAACTCAGGGCTCAGGCCCGAAGGATGAAACTTGAGCATGACATCCAGATCATATTCATAGACTATATCGGTTTGATTGATGCTGAAGCGGATGCCCGTGTGCCCCGTCATGAACAGATCTCGATCATCAGCCGTTCCCTGAAGCAACTTGCCCGTGAATTGGATGTTCCGGTGGTCTGTCTTTCCCAGGTCGGTCGACAGGCCGATGGGGTGGAACCGAAGTTGTCTGATCTTCGGGACAGTGGATCGATTGAACAGGACGCCGATGTCGTCATCCTGTTGCATCGTGATGTGACGAAGAACCGCACCGACGATGAAGAACAGCGTGAGAAGAACAACATCCAGGAAACGAAGATCATCATGGCGAAGAACCGAAATGGGGAAACGGGAATGTTCTCCCTTGCGTTCGTCAGCAACATCGTTCGATTTGAGGAAATGGAATTCAGCCATAAGTATGTGGCTGGAAACAATCCTAACGCCTGATCAAGAGAAAATGCCTGATATCGACCCAGCTCAGGGCGATGAAGAGTACTACGACACAGGCGATGCCGATCAATTGAAGTACATAGTATGTCTTGGGTCTGATCTGACGTTTGGTGATCCATTCACCCAACGCAATGGCCACCTGTCCTCCGTCGAAAGCGGGTAGGGGCACCAGATTTGCAATCGCAAGGGAAATGGATACCACTCCCATAAGATAGAGCAATGCGTATGCAGCGCTTTCTGGTGCATCCTCAAACCCCAGGGTGGTGATATCCCCGATCAACAATGCAGAACGTGCCATGCCGGTCACATTGCTGCGGATATCAGGTTGTGAACGAGAGAAGATGGCAGTGAGGGTAGCAAGGGTTTCTTTGATGATACGTCCGGTCTTTTGCCAGCCTGCAGCCAAACTGAATGGTTTCCCGGGGAGTTGTCGTGTCCTGGATTGGATGGCAAACCCAAATTCAGGTTGTCCTTGCTCATCAAGATACGGGCGAAAAACCACCACGTGGGTGCCATCCGCACGTTGAACAGTCAAGGATACCCTATCTGTTTTCGACTGGAGTGCCGAAAGGAGTTCCAGCTGGTTGGTAACCGATACGGAGCCAACCTTGATGATCCTGTCCCCTTCAGCCAAACCGTTATGTGCTTCCACCGAGGCGGGACGGACATTCCCCACAATCGTTGGCTGCAACACCGTCAAACCAAAGCGATACGCACCTTCCGACATTTTCTCCGCCCTGACCGTGAAGGTCAGCATCTTTTGATTTCTCTGGATCGTAATGTCTGCTTCACCCTGGGTCCGTTCCAAGAGTGCCTGTACCTGCTGCCAGTCTTCGATTGATATGCCGTCGATTTGTACAATCGTATCGCCTGAGCGTATCCCTGCTTCGTAGGCAGGGCTTGTCTGATTCCCGAAAAGCAGTGGATAGTCATTGACGGTAGCGACCATGGCGGAGTCGGAAAGGGTGGCAACTGGGAGGCTGGCTAACAGGGCATAGACAAGGATGGCAAATATAAGATTGGCGAGCGGACCTGCAAGGTAGGTGACCATTCTGCGGATTGGATGAACGGAAAAAAGCGAACCTTCCTCGGTATGGGTGAAGGTTCGTTGGTTGTGGATCAACGCTTGGCTCAGGTCGTCGGAACCCTTGAGACGGCAATATCCGCCCAAAGGAAGCCAGCTGATCCGATATTCGGTACCCTTGTACCTGCAAGACCAGAGTTTCGGTCCGATTCCGAAGGAAAAAACCTCCACCTCGATGCCCTGGAGGTTTGCCGCCACCAAATGACCCGCCTCATGTATTCCCACCACCAACGAGATGCTGACCAGACCAATGAGATATTTCAGCAGGATGGCGGCTACGGCATTCATAGCATGCTTCTTGCAAGGACCCTTGCCTGATGGTCGAGTTCAATGATTCTTGAAAAGCCTGTGATTTGGGCAGTCCAATCTCCATCAAGAACACGCTGCACGATTTCTATCATACGCACATAGGAGATGCGGTGTGAGAGGAAGGCTTCGACCGCCACTTCGTCTGCAGCGTTGAATGCCAAAGCACTGCTACCTCCGCGTTTAAGTATGGAGAACGCCAATTGCAGGAGGGGAAATCGAGTAAAGTCGGGTTTTTCGAATTGCAGGGTAAGCGATGAGAAATCCAAGGGACGAACCAAGGATGCAAATCCGGGTTGCAGCGCATTGATGATCGGAAGCGTCATGTCAGGTGTTCCCAGCTGAGCATACACAGCTCCATCGATGGTCCTGACCATCGAGTGAACGATTGATTGGGGATGGATTACCACCTCGATATGCTCAGCATCGAAGCCGAAAAGATGAGACGCCTCGATGACTTCCAAAGCCTTGTTGGCCAATGTGGCGCTGTCGATGGTAATTTTTCTGCCCATGTTCCAGGTAGGGTGTGCCAAAGCCTGTTCGACGGTAATCTCAGAGAAGCGGGATGCTTCCAGCGTCCTGAAGGGACCTCCGCTGGCGGTGATGATCAGCGAGTCGAGTGTAGCTCGGTCTCTGCCCTCAAGCAATGCAGATAATGCGGAATGTTCACTGTCGACGGGAATGATGGACCGCTTCATATGTTTAGCAACATCGAACAAATATGAGCCTGCGCATACGACACTTTCCTTGTTGGCAAGGGCAAGATCGAAACCGGACTGAAGCACAGCCAAAGAAGCTTCCAAACCTTGGAAGCCTGCAATGGCATTCAGGACGATATCAGCATCGAGGGAGGCAAGCATTTGCTTGAGACCCGAAGACAAGGAATATGTCCTGATCCCATCGACATCCTGCAACTTTGAGGATGTGAGACAGATCGCCTCAACACCGAATTCCATCCCCAGGGAAATCAATGCTCCACTATTGGTATGGGAAGAAAGCCCCACTACTTTCAACGGAAGCTGTCTACTTCTGATCGCCTGCAGCGCAGTGGTTCCTATGCTCCCGCTGCAGCCCAGGATGATTATCCTTTTCATGGTATTCCTAGAACAGGGAGAGCAACACCCAGAAAACTGGGGCTCCTGCCAACATGGAGTCTATGGAATCGAGTAATCCACCGCGACCGGGAACCAATGTTCCGCTGTCTTTTACCTGAGCGGATCGTTTGAATGCACTTTCGATCAAATCACCGATATTGGCTGCAACCGAAGTACCGAAACCAAGCAGGGCTGCCTGCCAGATATTGATGATTGCATCCACGCCGGGTACGAACATGCAGAATGCCACGGAAAGCAGTACGGTGCTCAGGATTCCTCCGAGAAACCCGGCTATGCTTTTATTCGGGCTTACCTTGACGATGCCTTTGTTGGTTCTTCCCAGCCACATACCGAAAATGAATGCAAATACATCATTGCTGAAGATCAAGAGGAAGAACAGCAAGAGGGTCTGTGTAGGCAGGGGAAGTGCGACCAGCCGTTGGATGAAGGTGAACAACAAGCCTGGATACAGGAGCAGCAGAGCCTCTCCTGCGATCCGGGTCAACGAATTGGAGAAGCCATCCCTTGACCCATATACCAATTCAGTGGAGAAAAATGCCAAGGCCATGAAGACGATGACCAAGTCCACCAAAGGGAGTTCAGGGAAACATGCAATTTCCATCCACTGGGCGAATGGCAACAACCCCACGAATACAACCGGAAGATGCGGTTTGACTCCCAGGGCCTTTCCATACAAATCCTTTACTTCTTTTGCCCCATAAATAGTGGTGAATACTGCAACCAAGGAAAGTGCAAAATAGGAATGAGCAGGAAGGAAGACTATGATGCAGAAGAGAGAGGGAAGGGTGATCACGGTCGTAAGGACCCTTTTCGTCATCGATGTCATTGAACCCCCCCGAATTTCCTTACCCTTTGGCGATACTCTTCACAAATCTGTTGGACGTCTGATGCATCCCAGTCAGGCCAGAGTTTTTCGTAAAAGGCAAGTTCAGCATAAGCGCTGTCCCACAAGAGAAAATTGCTTAAACGTTTCTCGTTCGCGCTTCTGACTATCATATCCACGCAGGGTATTTGAGGCAAGGGCATTGCTGAACAAAGCGCATCCTCTGAGATGCTCTTGCCGGGGTTTTGGGCGATGAAGTCATTCACCGCACGGCAAATTTCATCTCTTCCCCCATAATTGATCGCAAGAATTGCCGTAATGGTTGTATTGTTTCTGGTTGCGTCAACGGTTTGCTCAATGGCCTGCTGCACTTGCACCGGGAGTGCATCGATCTTCCCGCGTACCAAAATGCGAATACCGTATTTCTGATAGAATGCCAGTTCCCCATGGAGTTTGGATACCAACAAGTGCATCAAGTATGATACTTCCTGTTCGCTTCGTTTCCAATTCTCCGTAGAGAAGACGTAGAAGGTGATATACCCGATGCCCTGATCAGCCGCTTCCCGGATAACCCGTTTGAGGGCCTTCAGGCCCTCCAGGTGTCCGGCGGTTCTTGGCAGTGAACGCTTCTGCGCCCAACGGCCGTTCCCATCCATGATGATGCCGAGGTGAGTCGGGACAACGGGTGTATCTGCCATCCTAGATCTCCATGATTTCCTTCTCCTTTTCATCAGAAAGGGAGTTGATCTGGGCGATGTAGGAATCAGTCATTTTTTGGATCTTTGCTTCAGCATCCTTCAGCTCATCTTCACTGATGTCGCCGTTTTTCTGCAACTTCTTCAATTCATCCATAGCGTCGCGGCGAATGTTGCGCATGGCAACCCTGCTTTGTTCAGCATTTGCCTTTGCACTCTTCACCAGCTGTTTGCGCCGTTCCTCGTTCAATGGGGGAAAGTTCAGGCGGATGAGTTTGCCGTCGTTGTTCGGGTTCAATCCGAGATCACTTTTCAGGATGGCCTTTTCGATGGCGCTCAATACGGTTTTATCCCAAGGCTGGATGACGATCATCCTGGCTTCAGGGACACTAACCGTCGCTACTTGGTTGATCGGGGTTTCCGCACCATAGTATTCGACTCTGATCTTGTCCAGAAGGGAAGCTGAGGCTCTGCCGGTTCTCAGCGAGGCAAAGTCCTTGGAAAGACTCTCAAGGCTTTTCTGCATCTTGCTTTCACACGTATCAAGTACCTGTTGCATACATTTCTCCAATAAAACTACCGCTCACAGAAGTGAGCGGTGTGTATGAATCGATTGCGATTAGTTGCTGCAGGAAGCAGCGCCTGCACGCAGGAACGCATAATTGACGATCTCGAGCTTGGCTCCGACGGACTTTCCGATTTCCGCAGCCTTCTTCTCGACACTCATCGAGTCATCCTTTACGAACGGCTGCTTCAAGAAGCAGATTTCCGAAAGGTGCTTGTTGAGTTTTCCCTTCACAATTCCTTCCACAACCTTTGCGGGTTTCCCAAGATTGGCAGCCTGCACATTGAAAATCTCAGTCTGCTCCTTGATATAATCGGCATCGACAAAGGAGGTATCGAGATAGGAGGGCGTGAAGGCGGCGACGTGCAAAGCGCAATCGTTGGTGAATTCCTTGACGGTCTCCAGTGAGAAGATCTCGGGTTTGTCGGACTTGAACATTACCAGAACGGCAAGCGCTCCGTTGCCATGGATATAGCTGGAAGCATACTCATCGGCGGCGATGTCGAATACGACCAACTGCTTGAGGGACATGTTTTCCTTGATGATGGCGATCAGGTCATTGACCATTCCAACCAATTCATCATTGCTTTCGCGATATCCCTTCTCCAGGGCGACCGTGCAGATCGATTCGCCGAGGGCGATGAACTGCTCGTTGCTGGAAACAAAGTCAGTCTCACAGGTAAGTTCAACGAGTACAGCCTTGTCTTTCTGCACCTTCACAAACACCCGACCATTATCAGTTGCCCGATCCTGGCGTTTTGCGATGGCAGCAAGTCCCATCTCCTTGAGAATCTTCTCAGCGGCAGCGAAATCGCCGTCAGCCTGAGTGAGTGCTTTCTTGCAATCCATCATGCCTGCGCCGGTGATGTCACGCAGTTTTTTTACTACATCAGCGGTAATTGCCATGCTTATACTCCTTAGTCCTTGTACAGGGTCTCTTCGTCGACAAGAAGGTCTTCTTCTTCGGACTCTTCTTCAGCCTTCTTCTCATCCTTATCTTCGAACTTCGAGAAATCAGCGCCTTCATCGGTGGAGAAGACGATTTCTTCATCTTCCTCATCTTTCTTTTCGGGCTCTTCGGTCACGTCATCCTCGGAACCCAGGGTTTCGATGATCTGGATGCCCGCTTCGTTGTCCGCATCGACGACTGCGTTTGCAATAATCTCAACAAACAGACTGATGGCGCGGATGGCATCATCATTTCCCGGGATGGGGTAGGTAATATCGGAGGGATCGCAGTTGGTATCGACGACGGCGATGACAGGAATACCAAGGCGCTTGGCCTCGGCGACGGCAATGGCTTCTTTCTTGGTATCAATGATGAACAGAGCTCCAGGGAGATCCTTCATGTCCTTGATTCCACCAAGGTTTTTCTCAAGCTTGGTCTTCTGTTTGGTCAACAGGGATACTTCTTTCTTGGTCAGGGAATCGAATGTCCCATCGATTTCCATCTTCTCAATCTTCTTGAGCGTGGCGATGGACTTCTTGATGGTGGTGAAATTGGTCAGCATACCGCCAAGCCAACGGTTGTTGATGTACGGCATACCACAACGCTTCGCTTCAGCTTCGATGGCCTGCTGGGCTTGCTTCTTGGTACCGACGAACAATACCGTTTTTCCCTGTTTGACGACAGCACGTACTGCATCATAGGCTTCGACGATGCAAGCAGAGGTCTTCTGCAGGTCGATGATGTGAATTCCATTTCGCTGGCTGAAAATGAAACGGGCCATCTTGGGATTCCACCGCTTGGTCTGGTGGCCGAAATGCACGCCTGACTCAAGCAGGCTCTTCATGGTTACTACGGACATAATCCTCCTGTCTGACGACACTCCCATCCTGCTGGATGGATTATGGTGCGTCACCCTTCTACTATTACTCACCCTTTGGGTGGAGATTCCGATCGATTGCTCCGATCGGTAGCACATAGTATTTCAGAAAATGCAAAACGTGGCAAGTATACACACGCTCTTTCCCTGCTTAGGTAAAAAGCAAATCAGGCAGGAACAGGGAGAATGCGGGGACATAGGTAATGATCAGAAGGCATACCACCATGACGGCGAACATTCCGAGCATCGCCTTGCTGGTTTTCTCGATGCTTGTTTTCCCTACTGCACACCCCACAAACAAGGCGCTTCCCACTGGTGGGGTGCACAGTCCTACGGCCAGATTGAAGATGAGCATGATGCCGAAATGGATGGGGCTCATGCCGATGACCTCGTTGGTTACGATCGGAAGCAGGATCGGGGTCATGATCATGATCAGGGGAGCCATGTCCATGAAACAACCCAGCAACAGCAGCAAAAGGTTGATGATCATCAGCAAAATGTATTTGTTGTCGGTGATGGAAACCAGCGTACGAGTAATCAAATCCGGAATTCTCAGGTCGGTCATCATATAGCTGAAAGCCTTGGCGGTGGCGATTAGAGTCAGGACGATGGACAAGGTTTTCAACGTGTTCTTCAAGATACGGCCGAAATCACGCAACCGTGCGGAACGGAACACGAAGTAGGTCAGCAAAAAGGTATACAAACAGGCAATCGCAGCACTTTCGGTTGCCGTGAAGATGCCGACGGCCACACCGCCCATGATGATGACGATCGTCATCATCGGAAGAATCGCATTCAGCAGAATTTGTACGCACTTGCCGAATTCACAGGTGAAATAGGGGGTCTTGATGATGAGGAAGGTCTCCTTGCGTTTTGCGTACACCCAGCCTCCTTCCCGGTTTTTGTGGAATTGGATCCACCGTACCGGATCGTCTGATCCGATGCGCATGCCGCCGGGAAAATGGTAGTGGTTGCGCAAGGCGAAGCAGTACAGCAACAGGCTCAATCCCAAAAATACGCCGGGGATGGCCCCGCCGATGAACATCCTGGCAATGGAGACACCACCGCCTGCGGCCAGTGCGTAGATGACCATATTGTGGCTGGGAGGAATGAGCACTCCTTGACAGGACGTGACCACCGTCAACCCCACGGAGAATTCCGGGCTGTAACCCTGCTTTATCATCAAGGGTACCACGACAGAACCCAAGGAAGAAACATCCGCGACGGCCGACCCGCTGATCCCACCGAAAAACATTGAGTCGACGCAATTCACGTAGGCCAGGCCACCCTTGAAACGACCTACGGCCAAATTGGCCAAATCAATGATCTTATCCGAAACCTTGCCTGCCGCCATGATCTCCCCCATGAGGATGAAGAAGGGGATGGCCAGCAGGGAGAAGTTGTTCACCCCGTCGATCATCATTCGGATCATGACGGTGAAATTCGTCTGGTTGACGAAAGCAGAGCCCAAGGTGGAAAGCAGGAGCGCAAAGGTTACCGGAACCTTGAGAAAGAGGAGGGCGAAGAACCCGCCGAGCAGAATGACCGTCGAAAGCACTGCAGTATTCATTGCTGCGACTCCTTCGGTTGTACACCATGTTTCTGATCCTTGAGCAGTTGCTGATAATCAAGCTCCTGCTCGGAATACAAAAGATCATCCCGCTTGAGCACCCCGCTGAGAAACAGCAGGGAATCAAAAGTCATCACAAACCCTGCCAGAGGAGCCGGCAGGTATTGGATGAAGGTGGGCCAGCCGGTCATCGGCAGGGTACCCGGCAGACGGAACAACCGTTTTGTATACGCGCTTCCGAAGACCAGTAGGAAAACGGAACAGCAGAGAATACATACATCGGTGAAGTAGATGAGAAATGTACGAGCTTTTCCCCCTTCCTTGCATGCATTGAAGAGCAGGTTGACGGAAATATGCATATGGTCACGCACACCGATCGCACATGCGAGGAATGCAAAGAGCGTGACCAACAAACGGGGAACTTCCTCCGCCCAGCCGATGCCTGTATTGAATACATACCGAAGGATGACCGTAAGGATGACCAAGACCACCATGATTGCCAAGGCGGCTTGCGCAATCCACAAGATGATCATATGGATCCATCGATCGGTAACCCGCAGGTACGCACCGACCAATTCCGTTTTCTTGTGGTACCGGCGGCGGTCGACGACCAAGGCATGCCGTACCAGACAGGAATGCATTTTCGATGCGCGAGTTTGTTTGGTTACCTGCATAGATACCACGCTGACTGTTGCTTGTACACAAGGCGGGAGGAAGCCTTGTGGATAGGTTACTTATACTGTTTCCCGATTTCCCTGATCTGGGCGATGATGTCGGTGTAGGCCGAACCGAATTCATTGTACAAAGGTGCCATCTTGGTCTGGAACTCGGCGAATGCGGTGCTCGAAAGGTTGATGATGGTATTTCCGGCAGCTCGTACGATCTGTTCGGAAGCCGCTTCCTTCTTCGCCCATTCGGCTATTTCATATTCCTGGGTATCCTTTGCACATTGTCGGATGATTTTCATATCGCTCTGAGTGACCTTCTTCAAAGCCTCCACCGAAGCCAAGAGGATTTCGGGAACCCTGGTGTGCTGATCGAGGATATAGTATTTCGCAGCCTCATAATCACCCATATTCTGATACGTCGGCCAGTTGTTCTCCGCTCCATCGATGACTCCCTGCGCGATGGCGGAGTATACATCATTCGGGCCGATACCGGTTACTCCGGTCGCACCGAGCAACTCGACCATACGAACCATCATCTGGTTGTTCTGAAGACGGATCTTCAGGCCTTTCAAGTCAGCTACCTTATTCGCCGGTTTGGTCAGATAGAAGGAACGGGAGCCAGCGTCATAATAACAGAGGCCGATGAGTCCCGATCCTGAGTTTTCAATATCGGCGAGCATCTTTTGCCCGACCTCTCCATTCAGGACCGCCCACATATGCTTTGCATTGTTGTAGAGATAAGGCATCTGGATGGCATTCAAGGCCGGGACGTAGCTGGCCACCGGAGAGGCCGACACTCTTGCGAATGCAAGATCGCCTACCTGCAGGGCTTCGATTGCCGCAGTTTCCTGGCCATACAGCGTTCCGCCGGTATAGACTTCAATTTTTACCCTTCCTTGGGTCTTCTCCTCCACCAAATGCGAGAACTCATGGTCTGCAAGGGAGGTCGGGTACCCCTCCGCATGCACTTCAGACAATTTCAGGATCACGGGTTTTACTGCCGCCTCCGAAGTGGGCTGTGCAGCGAGAGACACGGAAACAAGCGTGAGCAACAACGTAATGAACAGAAGTTTTTTCATACTGGAGCCTCCATGTGTTGGAATAGATATACAGCTATATCATAGAATTACCTGTTGCAAGCCGCAACAAAAATACCCCAAAACCTTGGGAGGAAAGCGACGCGTATTTATACTAAACCGACATATGTGTTGCAGAATGAAAAAACATGTTGCGCTGTGCAACACAGAAGCGAGAAGTTGCTTAAGTTTGAGCCAGTTTCTCAAGCAATTGTCGGAGAGGAAGCCCTACAACGGTCGCCTCATCGCCTTCGATATGGTCGACGAGATTCCTTCCTTCACCCTGAATGCGGTACGATCCTGCGGCTCCTTCCCATTCCCCGGTATCCAGATAGGATTCAATCACGAATTTGCCAAGGGGCTTGAACACCACCAAAGCCTTGTCGGCACTGGAGTACACCTTGTCATCGAACCAGAGCGCCCATCCGGAGTGGACCTCCTGGGTCTTGCCGCTGAAGGATGCGAGTTGGGCATAGGCATGCAGACGGTCCCTGGGTTTTCCGATCAATGCCGATTCGAAGGAAATCAGGGTATCGCAACAGAGAACCGGCAATTCGTAGTGCCCATGGACACTGCGATACGCCATCAGTTTCCTGTATGCAAGCATGGCAACGGTTTTTGCCGGATCCAAGAGGGCGTGCGACTCATCGCAATTGGTCGGCCTGACGATTACTTCGACACCCTCTCGTTCCAGCAACGCCTTGCGGGCTATCGACTGGCTGGCCAGCACCACCTTGGGCAGGATCGCCGCTATATCAGCCAAGTTCAGCCTCCAATGCCTCGATTTCCAGACTCAAGGAGAGCCAGTTTTCCTCTTGTTCGGACAGCTGGAGGCTCAATGTGTCCTTTTTCTGAATCAAGGAGGTGATTTTGTCGGCGTCGCTGTAATTTTCCGGCAATGCCATCAATTGCTGCACTGCTTCAATTTCCGACTCCAGACTTTGATGTGCTTCGAGCAACTCTTCACTTTGGCGTTTCAGTGTATTCAGGCGATTTTTCCTCTTGTTCGACTCCTTGTAGGAGCGTGCGCCCACCGGCTTTTCCTCTTCGTATGCAGAAGGCTTCTCTCTGGCAGCAACCATTTCCTTTTGTTCCAGCTTATACGAGAAGTAGGAGTATCCTCCATCGAACAATTCAGGGGGATTGTCCTCGGTGAGGTAGAGGATCTTGGTGGCCAGATGCTCAATGAAATAGGAGTCATGGCTCACGAAAATGATGGTCCCGTCATAATGTTCCAATGCTTTGAGCAGCATCTGCTTGGCATTGATGTCCAGATGATTGGTGGGCTCGTCGAGGATCAACAGGTTCACAGGATGCAACAGGATCTTCAGGAGGGCAAGGCGGCTGCGCTCTCCTCCGCTGAGAACGGAAACCGATTTGAAAACATCGTCCCCTCCGAAGAGGAAGGACCCCAGGTAGTTGCGTAGTTTCGGCAGGTCATCGGTGGCGGCTATGCTTGCCACCTCTTCCAATACGGAATTGCTTGGGTTCAGCGTCTTTTCCGTGTCCTGGGCAAAGTAGCCGATGACCACTCCGTTTCCCAGCCTAACGACACCCTCGAACTCGGTATCCACCCCGCTGATGATCCTCAGCAAGGTGGATTTCCCCGCTCCATTCTTTCCGGTGACCGCCAGGTGATCGCGCTTACCGACCAACAGCGAAAAATCCTCGAATACAGCCTGTGTCCCGTAGTGTTTGGAGAGGTGTTCCAGCATCAGGACATCATTGGGACTATGTGGGGCGGGAGGGAAGGTGAAAGAAAGTTGCTTCAGATGGGAAGGCACCTGTACCAATTCAATTTTCTCCAACATCTTGATGCGACTTTGGACTTGTTTGCTCTTTGTCGCCTTGTACCGGAATTTCTCTATGAACTGTTCGGTTTTCTCCAATTGCTCCTGTTGCTGTTTGAAAGCCGCTTCCAATTGGGCGATTTCCTGTTCCCGCTGTTGCACATACTGGCTGTAGTTCCCGCTGTATCGTTTGAGTTTTCCTTGGAACAGCTCATAGACCTCGTTGACCGTCTCATCGAGGAAACCTTGGTCGTGGCTTACGATCATCAGCCCACCATCATAAATTTTCAAATAATTTTTCAACCAATACCGGGCTTCGATATCCAGATAGTTGGTCGGTTCGTCGAGCAGCATGATATGTGGATTCTCTACCAGGATTTTGGCCAAAGCGATACGCATCTGCCATCCGCCTGAAAATTCATTGCAGTTGCGGTACAAGTCCTGCTTGGAGAATCCAAGGCCGAACAGGACCTGTTCGATGACCTGGGTACGGGTGAAGAATCCGTCCTCAAGCAGGCTTTCCTGGATTTCATGAAGCCGGAGCAGCAAGGTTTCGGTCTTGTCCCCCGCTTGCACAAGCGCAAGTCGGTTCTCCAACTCGGATTGTTCCTGAAGCAGGGCGTCGAATCGGCTGAAGGCCTTTTCCACTTCAGCGAATACCGTTTCCTCGGCAAGTACGATGTCACTTTGTGGAAGATAGGAAATCCGCAGAGCCTTGGAGGTGGTCATCTCCAGATTGTCGGCCGACATCAAACCGCTGATTACCTTCAGCAACGTGGATTTGCCGCTTCCATTTCCTCCGGCCAAAGCGCTCCTGCTTTTTTCGGACAAGGTGAATGAGACATCCGACAGGATGTCCCGGTCGGCAAATGCAAGCTGTACACGCTGAACCTGTAAGGTGGCCACACTCTCTCCTAGTTGATCCACAACGGGTGTTGAAATGCCCGTAGTTTGACGGTATGATTACCTTAACACAAGCATGTGTTCGGTGACAATCCACCCCAAGTCAGGAGGTCTACAGTGCTTTGCCTTACTCTTACCGGATCAACCTTGGAGGAGAACCGGTCGTTGGTGGAACGCAACCGCAAATGGATCTCCCTTGCAGAACTGCGTCTCGATTACCTGCATCCCGATGAACAGAAGATTGCCTCTTCCTTTCCCTCGACGGTGGACGTTCCGGTCATCCTGACCTTGCGCAGAAAAAGCGACGGTGGCAAGTGTGAACTTGGGGAAAAACAGCGTTTGCAGCTGTTGTATGAGGCGAGCAAGGGTGATTTCGCCTATATTGACATTGAAGATGATGTGAAGAAAAGCGATTTGAAATTCAAGGATCCCCTGTTTGAGCAGAGGGTCGACTTGGAACATGCTTTGAAGCAGCGTCAGGTGAAGATCATCCGTTCCTATCACAATTTCGAGTGTGTTCCCGCCGATATCTACGGGCGTATCAGCAAACTCGCCGCCAAGGGGGATATCCCCAAGGTTGCCGTCACCCCGCAGAGCATGATGGATGTCATCACATTGTTCCGTGTCCAGCAGGAACTCTCGCAGGTGAAGGACAAGATTGTCATCGGTATGGGTGAGTTCGGAATTTGCACCCGGATTCTCTATAAGAAATGTGGAAGCCTGTTGAGTTTCTGTTCGGACGGCCAAGCTGCGCCCGGACATTTGAGCGCCCGCGTAATGAGCGAACTCTACCGGGCGGACCAACTTGACGAGCATACCCATATCTTCGGGATCATCGGCAATCCTGTCTATCATACCGCCAGTCCGAAAATCCACAATCCAGGGTTTGAGGCCATCCGGTACAATGCCGTCTATGTGCCGTTCCTTGTCGATTCCGTCCGGGCTTTCTTCAAGCTTGCGGAGATGCTGCAAATCCATGGCTTCTCCGTAACTGTTCCGCACAAGCGGAATGTGCAACCGTATCTGGGGCGCATCACGCGTGAGGTGAAACAGATCGGCTCCTGCAATACCGTCATCAGGATCCAGAATATGTGGAAGGGGATGAATACCGACTATTATGGATTCCTTGCCCCGATCAACGATGCCATCGCGAACCAGGAAATCAAGACAGCGTTGGTCATCGGAGCCGGTGGAGCCGCACGATCGGTGGTCTGGGCTTTGCACAACCATGGGGTGAAGGTCACCATCATCAACCGGAGCATCGAACATGCCCGTTCGCTCGCCCAGGAAACCATGAGTATCTACGATACCTTGGAGCATGCCCATCTCTACAACGGATCTGTTGATCTGGTGGTGCAGACCACCAATGTCGGTATGGGGGATCTGGAAGGAGTCGATCCCTCGCCTTCATTTGTCTTCAGCGGAAAGGAAATCGCCTATGAGTTGATCTACAACCCCAAGGAGACGGCGTTCCTCAAGAAGGCGAAGCAAGCAGGATGCTCGATCATAACGGGATCCCAGATGTTGATGGAGCAGGGAATGCTGCAATTCGAAGCTTTCACGGGATATCACTATCCCCATTGGATACAGGCTGATCTCTAGGAAAGGTGGAATCGAACCAGACGGATCAAAAAGATCTTGCTGATCGGCAGGATCTTCACTTCCATCGTCGGCATGACCGCAGCTTTGAGCAATGCTTCCTTCTGGGGAGTGTAGGCGACTTCCAATGCCTGAACGACCAGTTCCTGATCGGTCAATTGCAACTGTAACGCGATGTCCTTCTTTCCTACCGCCTGCCTTGCCAGGCTGACTTTTCCTTGGTAGTCGAAACCGCCGGCCTCGATGATCGGATTGATCACCTGGGCGACGATTTGCTCTTCGCTGAGAATCATTTTTGCATGATACCGATGCAAAAGATCCTGCCTTTGTGCGGAATTCAAAGATGCTCCCTCAATGGTGGACAACAAACGTCCATCCGGTTGCCTGCTAGCATGGTGCACCCATGTGGCAATTGTCGGCTTCCTGGCCAGGGAGCGAGAGAGACTCACCATCTCCTGGAAGAAGGGGTTTTCCACAGCCTTCTTCACCTCGATGGTCTCCCAGCTTTTGGTGGAGCCAACCAGCTGACCGGCGGAAAGCAGCGCCTGTCTCCACTGTTCTTCGGTCTGTCTGCGCATCAAGAAAATGGTGGGGGCAAGCGTCTTGATCCTGTGCTCGGATATTGAACTGAGATGTTCCACCAGATTGGCCGTCCGTTCATCACAACAAAGAACCAGTCCATCATAGACGGTGATATTCTGATACCGTTCGTTGAGCAGGGAGAGTTGCAGCAGCAGGGCTTTGCTCATCTTGATCGAGCTGTTTTGTTCCAGGTATTCCTTGATTTCGGCAAACGGCAAGTCATTGTCCAACGCGCTGAGGAAACTTTCCTTGGTGACATGGTAGCGTCGTTGGTGGTCGAAGACTTCCAAGGATGCAAACCGGTACAGGATATCGTCGGTTTTGCAGTATCCTTCGTAACTGATGGTTTGGTCGCTGTCCACCAACAAGGTGGTTCGCTGTTTCTGCGGGGCCATCCGATGCACGTACCAGATTTCATCCAAGGTCATCAAACCCCATGTAGTGAGTTTGGTGAAGAGCGTCGAGTCATACGGAATCCGATATTTGACCGAAAGCAACTTGAGTAAAAGTTTCAAGGCGGCAGTGTCGAAGCTGCAGGCCTGTTGGAGAAGCGAAAGCAATTCAGAGGCGAAGGCAAGCCCGTCCGCTCCTTTGCCCTGGGCGAGCAACAGGCACAGCAGTTGATGATCATCGAGTGTCAGTATTTGCTGTGCTTTCTTGAAATCGATGATGTGCTTGGACTCAGGACACAGGACGGATTGTTCGATCATGACTTCGGTCAATGCCTCGAACATGGTCTGCAGCTGTTGTTTGGGGAAGGAGGGGAACATATGCTGGTATTCGTCTTTCCAGGCAAGCTTGCCTTCATGCTGCACCAAGGAAAGATATGCTCTGACGAATTCCGTGGAACAATAGTCATGGTCCTTGGCTTCCTGCTCCGTCCTTCCCAACAAGGGTTTGAGTGAGCAAAGGCTGAGCAACTGTGTTTCGATGAGTGGGTTGAAGACCAGTTTTCCCTCATCATTGAGTAAAATCATTCGTTCCTGCAGGTTGGAAACCCGTCGTAAGAGATTGCCGTAACTATAGGATCCTTTCAACAAGTCGGTGATTTGCTCACTGGCCAGCTTGCCGGTGAGTGCAAGCAGACTGAGGATGACCAGATCAAGCTCGTCGAGCGCTGCAATCATTGCCTCCTGCACTGCCGGTTGGCAGAAGAACCTGCACAGCCTGTTGGTCAGCTGGGGCTTGTGGAACGGAGATTTCACCAAACCCAGGTAATTGCGTACCAAATAGAAGTAGTTGTCTTCCTGATATCGGCTCAGCAGTGTCTTGAACGTCTCTTGTGCTTGTTCTGTCAATTGCCCCATACCTCGATCTCATAGGAATACCCTTGCTCTGCAAGGAATTTTTGACGATTTGCCGCAAACTCCTCTTCATTTGAGTAGCGGGTGACCACCGAATAGAAAAAGCTCGAGCGATTTTTCGGTCTGAGGATGCGTCCCAACCTTTGGGCTTCCTCGCTTCGTGATCCGAACGTACCGGAAACCTGGATGGCAACCGATGCATCCGGCAGATCGATGGCGA
Source organism: Sphaerochaeta sp. (assembly GCF_050256055.1). Classification (NCBI taxonomy): domain Bacteria; kingdom Pseudomonadati; phylum Spirochaetota; class Spirochaetia; order Spirochaetales; family Sphaerochaetaceae; genus Sphaerochaeta; species Sphaerochaeta sp. The sequence continues at coordinate 75,208 of NZ_JBFWIJ010000009.1, forward strand.
AATTGGCCACCTTGCTGACAACCAGAATCCTGGTGTCCCCATCCTTGAATGATCGGTAGAGCTGTTCACGTTTGGCATTCGGCGTGCTGCCAGTTATGATAGGAAGACCAAAGGCATCGGCTATCAGCTTCAGTTGGTCAAGGTACTGGCCGATGATCAGGATGTAGTCATCCGGATGCCTTTGCACCAAATCCTTGACGACTTCCAGCTTCAATGGGTTCTCGCTGGCCATACGGTATTTCTCCCGTTTGGAAGCCAGTGCATACGGTATTTCCAACTCCTTGGGCAGGTCGATGCGGACTTCATGGCAGTAAGCTTCGGCGATGAAGCCTTGCTGCTGCAATTCGTTCCACGGGACATCGAACCGCTTCGGGCCCACCAAGCTGAACACCTCATCCTCCCGACCGTCCTCACGGACCAAGGTAGCAGTAAGGCCGACACGGTAGACGGCCTGCAGTTCGGCAGTCACCTTGAATACGGGAGCGGGAAGCATGTGCACCTCGTCATAGATGATCAAGCCCCAGCTCCCCTTGGTAAGCAATTCCAGATGGGGGAACGGACCTTCCTTGTCTGGTCGGTAGGTGAGGACCTGATAGGTGCAAACCGTCACTTCCTTGGGTTCTTTGCGTTCACCGGTGTATTCACCGACCTGGTTTTCCCCTAGGGTGGTCTTGTCCAGGATTTCTCCGATCCATTGATGAACTGCAGCCACATTGGTGGTTACCACCAATGTGTTGGTGGCGAGCCGGCTCATAATCTGCATGCCTACCACCGTTTTTCCCGAACCGCAGGGCAGTACGATGGTGCCGAATCCTGTCCCGGGCCCCATGTCTCCCAACAAAGCTTGGGCTGCCTGCATCTGATAGGGCCGTACGGAAAAATCCTTGCCTCCTACCGTTTTTGTCCGCATCCCTATGTCCAGGCGAGGGCCTGGTCGCAAGGCAATCCGGTCATCGACCGGATATCCGATCTTGATCAGCTGCAACTTGACTTCACCTCTGGCGTAGGTCTGAAGGAGGAAGGAATGCTTGTCCTTGACGACCAGAAGCGATGACAGGCTCTTGCGATGCATCAATTCCGTGCGTATTTTCTCACTGTCTACGGTTAGCAGATAGTACGCAGGATCATCACTTTCGCCCAGTTTCACCTTGCCCCATCTGCTGGCCATGTCCTGCACATAGAACAGAACGCTTTCAGGTACGGAATACCGGGACCAGGCGTGCAGTGTCTGGATGATGGAATCTACGCCGATTCCCGAGGACGCTGCATTCCAAAGGCTGATGGCGCTGATGGCGTAGGTGTGCATATGTTCCGGGCTCTTGATCAGCTCACAGAAGCGAACCAAGTCCGAACGGCAAGCCTCGCTTTGCGCATGATGGACGTCCAGAAGCAGTGTCTTGTCACTTTGTACGATCAACGGGGTGTCTTGCATCATGTTCTTCCAAAGGCGGTATAATAGAGGTCCAGCAAGGTGATGGCCGCCATGGCTTCCACAACAACGACCGCTCGAGCACAAATACAGGGATCATGTCGGCCCTCTATGACCAAGGTGGTTGTTTCGTTCGCCAGGGTTACGGTCTGTTGGGGACGTGCGATGGACGATGTCGGCTTGATCGCCGCCTGGAATACGATTTCCTGTCCAGAAGAGATTCCTCCGAGAATGCCGCCTGCATGGTTGGAGAGGAATCCCTCGCTGGTCCGTTGGTCATTGCACTGGCTCCCCCGCATGGTAGCTACGGCGAATCCGTCACCGAACTGGATGCCTTTCACGGCTCCAATACTCATCACCGCATGGCTCAGTAATGCCTGCAGTTTTCCGAAGACCGGTTCCCCCAGTCCTGCAGGAACCCCGTTGATACGGCATTCGATGATTCCCCCGATACTGTCCTTTTCCTGACGGACCTGCTCGATCAAATCGATCATCTGTCCTGCAGCCTCACGATCGGGGCAATGCATGACATTGTCCGTTTCCTCCCAATTCCGTTTCACAGCGACCACATTTCCGACTTGGACGGTTCCTGCACTGATCGAGATCCCCCGTTTGGCAAGAAGCTGTTTCGCCAAGGCCCCTGCGGCGACGCGGGCGCTGGTCTCCCGTCCGGAGGAACGGCCTCCGCCACGAATGTCACGCACCCCGTATTTCTTGTAGAATGTCCAGTCGGCATGACCCGGACGGAACACCTGGGCAAGATGCGAATAGTCGGCCGAACGCTGGTTTGTGGAGTAGAGGATCATGGCAATCGGAGTGCCGGTAGTTTTTCCTTCGTAGAGCCCGGAAAGTATGGAGAGTTTGTCAATCTCGTTGCGCTGTGTGCCGGTCGGATTCCCACCCGGGCGTCGACGGTCCATTTCCTTTTGCAATGCATCCACATCGACTTCAAATCCGCTTTCCACACCATCGATGATCACCCCCAAGGCTTCACCGTGCGATTCGCCGAATGTGGTAATGGTAAATGCGCTGCCAAAACTGTTGTGTCCCATCTCAAACCTCACTTTTCAGCTTGTCGACAAGGAACCTTGCCGTATCCCGAACATCAGGATAATTGGGCAATCGTACCAGAAAATCGCAGATGTTTCTATACCGCTCATCTCTTTTTGCATACAGGGCAAGGAAGGAATGCTGTGGATCCTTCGGGTCCAAAAACGGTGGAATGCCACCACGCAGGATCCGCTCGAGGAGCACTTCGGGTTCAACGGCCAAATACACCACGCTCCCTCGTTGCTTGGCCAGTGCGAGCAACTCATCATTGTCGCTGGCTCCTCCGCCGAGACTGATGATGCACCGATCTGGATGGGATTCATACAATGATTGCAACGCCTTTACTTCCTCTGACTGGAAAGCCTTTTGTCCTTTTTCCTGGTAAAACGTCCGAATGGAGGGATACCCGACCAAATTCTCCAGCACCAGATCATCAAGGTCAAACCATGGCAGGCCGAGTTCTTGGGCGACGAGTCTGCCCAACGTCGATTTGCCGCTGTGCTTGATACCACAGAAAAACACGTAGGTATGCATATTCATCGTTGATCGAACAAATCAGTCCAGGCAGGGCTGTATGCGTTCAGGCGGACGACGGTTGCAGGTTGCCTGTTGTAGTATTGTTTTCTCCGTTTTGCCTTCCGGGCTTGGATCATCGCTTCCTGCTCCATCTGGTATCTGGCTTCATGCAGATTCTTGCGTACCTGTTCCTCATAGTGGTTCACCCTGATGGTCTTTTTCAATGCGAAGTGGAAGGTGACTATCATGGCGTACCAGAACAGGGAGAGCAGCAGTGGTTGGAGGTCGAGGAACGTATACGATGCTTTGATGAATTGGGATGCACTGGCTACCCGATAGAGGGTGAGGCCGTTCGGCCAAAGGATGAACAACGTCAACAACAAAGGCACAATCCAATACAACCCTTGTCGGGAAAAGAGGAACCTCAGGCAGGCTGTAAAGGCGAGAAAATTCAACAACAAACAAACCAAAGGCAGTGCATATATCTCTACCATGAAACCTCCGCTATCCAAAAGGTCTTTTCCTATGATACCATAGGGCAACTATTTGGGGAATAACCATGAATTTGCAAAATCAGATCTCCGAAGCAATTTTGAAAAACAGGGCCATACCGAAGCAAGAGGATGTTCGTGGTCCCTACTATCGTGACACCACTGCGATCATCCATTCCTCGGCTTTCCGCAGGCTCAAGCATAAGACCCAGGTTTTCTTCGCCCCGAGCAACGACCATATCTGTACACGCATGGAACACTGTCTGCATGTCGCCTCGATCGCTTCCACCATCTGCCGAGGATTGGGCTTGGATAGTGAGCTGGCCTGGGCGATCGGCATGGGGCATGATCTTGGGCATACCCCGTTCGGCCACACCGGCGAGAAGATTCTCTCGGCAAAGATGCAGCATGCAGGGTTTCCTCCGTTCGAGCACGAAATCAACAGCCTCAGAGTGGTGGATTTCCTGACCGATCAGGGGAAAGGGATGAACTTGACCTATGCAGTACGCGACGGAATCATCTGCCACAACGGCGAACATTTGGTCAAATCGATCCAACCTACGTTCACCGAGCGCAATCTTTCCGACATCACGACGAAGAAGGGCTTGCTTCCCGCAACCTATGAGGCTGCGGTGGTCCGTTTCAGCGATACCATCGCCTATCTGGGAAGGGATTTTGAGGATGCCTGCCGGTTGGGACTTGCCAAGAAGGAAGACCTGCCTGATGATGTCGCGAAGAACCTGGGGACGCGCAACGCCCAGATCATCGATACCTTGGTCGTGGATGTGATCAACCACTCCTCGAAGGCTGAGGGCATTTCCTTCAGTGACGAGGTGTTTCCTGCCGTCCAGACGATGATTGCCTTCAATTACCAGTCCATATACAAGAGTCCCCTGCTCGAGGGGTATGAGCGATACTTCACCCGGCTCTTCACCTTGATTCTCGATTACCTGAACTATCTGCTCGACTCCTATGGATTCGACGAGCACCTGTATGCCCAGGAGAAGAATATGCTTGCCATGGGGTTTTACCAGCATCTGATGGATATGCAACAGGCATATCTGGTCCATGACGGGAATCTGGATCGTCTGGTGTTCGATTACGTAGCAGGTATGAGTGACAATTTCTGTCTGGATTGCGCCAACGAGATTCTCAAGCCGGAACATCTGAACGATACCATCGAGCAATCGTTGACCGGCAAGTGGTTTGACGCCCGTTAGCCCAATTCTTTCCCGAGTTTCTGGATTTCCGCTATGAATTGCCCCAGGTCGTTGAAGGCTTTGTATACGGCGGCAAAGCGAACATATGCGACCAGATCAACATGTTTGAGCTGTTTCAATGCCTCGTCGCCGATATCCGAGGATGCAATTTCCCGTTTGCTTCCCGCTTTGAGCATGATCGCATCCTCAATGTTCTGCAACAGTGTATCGATCTGGTTCTCGCTTACCTTGAGTTTCTCGGTACAGGAGCGGATGCCTCTTCCCAATTTGTTCAGGTCGAACGGCTCCCTCCTTCCGTCACGCTTGATGACCATCAAAGGCTTGTCCTCAATTCGTTCATAACTGGTGAAGCGATAGCCGCACGACAAGCACTCGCGCCGTCTTCTGATGGTCGAGCCGCTTGCGTTCTGCCGGGATTCCAAGACCTTGTCATCCATTGATGTACAGTGGGGACATCGCATGCAGACACCTCCTGATGGGTAAAGTATACAAAACACATGGTAGATTTACAAGAAAATAGTGGCTTTATGCTGTATAATTACATGAAATCCTATATCTGATGCGCTATATGTAGAATTTCTGAGGGCTAGTGGAGGGTAGTCATGTCGTTGACAGGGAGTGTCGACTATACGTATCATCTGTACGATTCTTCACTTTTCTGCCTCATTTTGTTGCTATTCATTTCAAATTGTGATAATAATAACATACCGGAGGACAGATATGGCAGAGTCGGTGAGCAGCTGTGTGAAACGTATCGTAGACAAATCCCCCTTCATCCATGAGATGCTGATCAATGGAATCGTATCGTTCAGCAATTATGCTTCCTCCATTGAAGGGGAAGTCGAGCATCTCTACGGCAAGGAAGTCAAGCAGAGCGCCATCGTCATGGCCTTGCGTCGATATGCGGAGGAATTGAAGAAAGGGAGTCTGAAAAAACAGACCGGCAAGGTCGAATACGGCATTGTCATGAAAACCAATATCTTCGATGTGAATCTGGTCAGACGGGATAGTTTCATCAGCAAATTGGGCGTTCTGTATGGACACATCTCGACCGAGAAAGGGGATTTTCTGAATATCACCCTCGGCAGCCATGAAGTCTCGCTTGCCGTCAGCGAGAAATACCGCAGTCTGGTCAGCGAATTGGCGAAAGGCGAGGAAGTCTTGAACCAGATGGATGATTTGGTGGCGCTCTCCTTGGTCTTCACCGGGGATTTCCTGCAGACACCGGGCATCGTTTACGAGGCGGTCCGTCACCTTGCCTGGGAACAAATCAACGTCATTGAGATCGTTTCCACCATGAATGAGCTCACCTTCGTCATCAAACGCGAGGACTCCATGAAAGCCTTCGATGTACTGCAGGGATTTCTGGGTGCAAGCTGAATGTCTGTTGGTTGTGGGTGACCGGGACCAAGGGAAGACCACCACGCTCAAATCCCTGCTTGCCTCCGATCGATTCCGGATGCAGCGCACGTGCGGGGTGCTTGCCCTTGCAAATTCCGAAAAAACTTGGTATAGACTCTTGGATTTGTCTTCGGGGCAACAAAGATTGGCTATGTCGATGCAACCCTTTGGTGGAGCTACGACCACCTTCGGTCGGTTCCATCTTGATGAGTCGGCTTTCCTTTGGATGAACGATCGGATCATCTCACACCTTGATGTGTGTACGCTTGCGGTCTTTGATGAGATCGGGAAATTGGAATGGGAAGGACGAGGATTGGCTCCCGCGTTTGCCAAGGCGTTGGAAAAGAACCAGCTTACCATTCTTGCTGCAGTTCGTACCCAATTTGTCGATGCAATCATCGATCGGTTTTCCCTGGACGTATCCAAACTTGAACGAATCGGTGTTGAACAGAGAGGAAATGCACTATGAATGAATTGTTTTGGCTGGGAATGCTGGCCTTGAATTTTGTCTTGATCATGCTCGCATTCAGACTCTGGGGAAAACTGGGTCTGTATATCTGGATTCCCATCAGTGTCATTGTGGCGAATATTCAGGTCACGAAGAATGTCCAATTGTTCGGGCTTGAGGCCACGCTGGGCAACATCGTCTATGCAACCGGTTTCCTGGCAACCGACATCCTGTCCGAATTGTACGGGAAAAAGGAATCATTGCGGGCGGTTGCCATTGGGTTCTTCAGTCTCGTGGCAATGACCGTCTTGATGCAGATGTCCTTGGTCTTCATCCCAGCGGAATCGGATCTCGCCGACCCCTCACTTCATCAGATCTTCGGTCTTATGCCGCGTATCGCCCTCGCTTCCCTCATCGCTTACTTGATCAGCAATGTCCATGATATCTGGGCGTTTGAATTCTGGAAACAGAAAAAACCCGGGAAGAACACGCTTTGGCTTCGGAACAACCTCAGCACATTCGTCAGCCAGCTCATCGACACTTTGGTGTTCACCCTTATTGCCTTTTTCGGGGTGTATCCCACCAATGTCCTGATTCAGATCATCATCAGTACCTATCTCCTGAAGTGGGTGGTGGCTATTTTCGATACTCCGTTCATGTATCTGGCCCGCCACTGGTATGACAAGGATATCGTGCCTACTCCTTCCATGTAGGGGGGAGCACCTGCGATAGGGCGTTGATGCACTCTTTTGTTCCCGCATAGAAGGAAGGTGAAAAGGGCTTTCGCTGCTGCAACATTGCGTCGGTATATTCGAACTTCGTCCCATCGACATACTCGATGTCCATCCCTGCTGAAAGCAGGACTGCATGGGCCGCCGCGATATCCCAGACGAAGCAGCTTTGGTTGACGCATCCTTGGATGTGCTCGTACAAGACGGGACTGAGCATATGCAGGATGGAAGAACCGAAAATGCGTACCTTCCCGGGAAAACGGGAAAAGTCCATCAAACGCTGTCCGCTTGAACCCATCGTGATCTGATGGGGGAAGGTTTTGTCGCCGGTTACCGTGAAGCGCTTGTCATTGACCAGCAGTTCCCCCCCCGGATCCAGTCGAATAAACAGCTCTTCCTCACCGATTCCCCAGCGCGGAGCGCTGATCATCGCGCCCACCGGTCTGCGTTCCCTGTCCAGAATCCCAAGGGCTACCGCCCAGGAAGGAAGACCTTGAGAGTAGACATCGGTACCATCTATCGGATCAAGCACGAATGTGCAGGGGGAATCGGGATTGAAAGCGGTCAGGGTTTCTTCACTGATGATATTCGCCTCAGGGAACAAGGTGGTGACCAGGTCCAGGATTGAGCGGGATATGGACAGATCTGTCTCGGTGATCACCGTTCCGTCATTCTTGTAGGAACGATGGATCTTTTGTTGTTGCGCCTTGGCGAGAAGTCCTGCCTCACGGACCGCCTGAGAAACTGTATCGAGTGCTTTTGGGTCAAGTGATAATTCCATTCTCTTGCATAACCTTCCTGCTCATGATAGGGTAATGGCGCCTATGCAAACGCCAATTTCAACCCTTGTCCAATCGTATATCAAAAGTAGCAGCGCGTACAAGGCGTTCACGACAACACAAACAAAGCTCTTCGTACAGGGTCTGGAAGGGTATCCATTGGTTGCATTCATCCGTCTGCTTGCGCGACGGCAGAAGGGAAGGGTGTGGGTCATCTGCCCTACCGAAGACAGTACGAAATCCTTGTTGAAGGATTGTGCACTGGATGGTGAAGGCAAGCAGGGCATGCAGACACCGCTTTCCCTACAGAATGAAATCAGGACCATCTATCTTCCCGGCAATGGGAGAAAGCTGTATTCACCCTTCAGTGCCGACAATGTGGAATACGAGCAACTCAACCGGCTTTCCTCCATCGATGAGATGACACATGGCTTGGTGATCACCCACCTACGCCCCTTTGTGGCTCCGGTGGTCAGCCCGGAGACCTTGAAGCGTTCCTCCTTGAGGATCCGCAAAGGCTCCGCCTTCGATACGGGCAGATTTGCCGAACAGCTGGGAAAAGCCGGCTACCTCAATACCGTCTCCACCTCAACGATGGGAGAATTCTCCTTGCGAGGGGAAGTCATGGATATTTTCCCCTTCGAAAGTGAATTTCCATACCGTATATATGCGGATTGGGACACGGTTGGGAAAATCAGCACCTTCAACCCGATCACCCAAGAGACCATCGCTTTGGTTGATTCCTTGAAATTGTCCTTGTTCGATGCTACCTCCTCTATGGAGAGTACTTCGATCGGGACCTACCTGCATGAGGATGATCTCTTTTTCTTTGTCGGGGATCAGCGGCTTGCAACCAGTTTCCATAGTCTGCAGTCAGAGGCCCGTTCGTTGTATCGGCACGCATTCCTGGATAATCGGGATGCTCCAAAACCCGAGCAGTTGTTGTTCGATTTCACCGAATTCCAAACCAAGGCGAAACATTCGGTTACTGTGGTGGATATTGCAGGTCAGCACGACCAGGCCTACAGTTTCGACATCGAGGGGCCCCATTCCTATTTCGGAAATTTTACCCTGCTCAAGGAAGAATTGAAAAGTCTTTCCAAGCAGGGGTGGAACGTTACCGTTTTTACCGAGAACCAGCTGCAGAAGCAGCGCCTGATGCAAATGCTCAAGGAATTTCCCTTCCTCAGTTGGGAGAACCGTGAATTGAGCGGAGGATTCTCGATTCCTTCACAGAAAATCATAGCCATATGCGAACACGAGATTTTCGGGCGTCGCCGACAGGTGGTGAAGACATTGCAGCACACCCAGTCGACGCCTCTCGATTCATTCGTCGACTTGAATGAAGGCGATTACGTGGTGCACGTGAACTATGGGGTGGGGCAGTTTGTCAAGATCGATCGGGTATCCAGTTTCGATCGCGAACGGGATTTCATCAAAATCGCCTATGCTGATGATGAGATGCTGTATGTTCCCATCGAACAGGCGAATTTGGTCCAACGGTACATCGGCAGTGACCACACCGCCCCCAGGAAGGACAAACTTGGTGGACAGGGCTGGGAAAACAAGAAGAAGAAAGCCCGCAAGAATGCCGAGGACCTGGCAAAGCATCTGATCGAGCTGTATGCGAAACGCAAGAACAGCGTAGGGTTTGCGTTTCCGAAGGATACCGATTGGCAATTGCAATTCGAGGCTTCGTTCCCCTTTGACGAGACTGCCGACCAGTTGGCCTGCATCGATGACATCAAGGCGGATATGGAACGTCCCATGGTCATGGACAGGCTGGTATGCGGCGATGTAGGCTATGGGAAGACCGAAATCGCGTTCCGTGCAGCGTTCAAGGCAGTGATGGGCGGTAAACAGGTCGCCTTTCTCGCACCGACCACCATCCTGGCTGAGCAACACTTTCAGAATTTTCTCAAGCGTTTGGGAAGTTTTCCGGTACGATGTGCCCAGCTTTCGCGCATCGTACCCAAAAAAGAGCAGAAGCAGATCCTCCTTGGTGTTGCCGAAGGCAAGGTGGATGTATTGTTCGGCACGCATCGTATCCTCCAAAAGGACATCATCTATCGTGACCTGGGACTTCTCATTGTTGATGAGGAGCAACGATTCGGGGTGAAGGACAAGGAACGGATCAAGACGCTCAGAACCAGCATCGACTCTCTTTCCCTCAGTGCTACCCCGATTCCCCGCACCTTGTACATGTCGTTGCTCAAGATCCGCGACATGTCGCTTTTAGCCACTCCCCCCATCGCGCGCCGTCCAATCGAGACCCACATTGCAGAATACGACGAGCAGACAATCGTCAAGGCCATCCGCGAGGAAATCGATCGTAACGGGCAGGTGTTCTTTCTGCACAACCGCATCGAAAGTCTGGATGATGTGGTCAGACAGCTCTCCCATCTTTTGCCGGATATCATAATAGAAAGTGCCCATGGGCAGATGGACAGCAACCAACTGGAGGACACGATGCGTCGTTTTATCCATGAGGGTATCCAGGTCCTTGTATCGACCACCATCATTGAGAACGGCATCGACATTCCCAACGTCAATACGATCATCATCGATCGTTCCGATCTGTATGGGCTCAGCCAGCTCTATCAGTTACGGGGAAGAGTAGGACGAAACGACCGCCAAGCTTATGCGTATCTATTTTATCCACAGGGAAGTGCCTTGAGCGAAGTCGCGGTCAAACGCCTGAAGATCATCAGCGAACATACCGAATTGGGCAGTGGATTCAAGGTCGCAATGAAGGATATGGAGATCCGCGGGACCGGGAATTTGCTGGGCAGGGAACAGAGTGGCCAACTTTCAACCGTTGGTTTGGATATGTACATCCGCATACTCGATGAGGCGATCAGGGATCTGCAGCAGACCGGGCAGAAGGAAGAGGAGAAGGAGGTGTTCCTGGAACTGGATTACACCGGCTTCATTCCCGATTCCTACATCAAGGCTCCCTCGGTCAAATTCGATATCTATCGCAAGATTTCTTCCATCGTCAACGAGGAGCAGTTGCAATCGCTTTCCAGCGAATTGGCGGACCGTTTCGGACCGCTTCCCGAGGAAGTGGCGAATCTGCTGTATATTGCGGAGATCAAGATTATCTGCCGCAAGCTTTCCATCATCCATCTCACCGATCGGAAGAAGGTGGTGACCATCGAGTTCGGAAAGGTCGCCGACCTGAATGTGAACAAAGTCATGAACCTCATCAGTCTGAGCAACAAGAATGTTTGGTTGGACATGCGGCGTATGAACATCATGTACATGAAAATGGATGCGGTTTCCCTCAAGGACAAGGCCTTGTTCCTGATGGAGAAGCTGCAACGACTGTTGTAGGAGAATGCATGCAGGAAAACCAGGATTCGATTTTCCAGGATATCCCCGAGTTGCAGCGGGTGGAGAGCAGAAAGGAAGGCACGAGACGGGAAATCAAGAGTTATGTACTTCGGACTTCGTACATACGGACATTCCAGGTCGAGGCGGTCAAACGGTACTATCCCCTCTACGGGATTCCGTTTGAATCCAGGCCCTTGGATTTTTCGAAGGTGTTTGGCAACGACAACCCCGTCATCATTGAAATTGGCTTCGGCATGGGAACAGCAACCGAGCGGATAGCCCGTGAACGCAGCCAATACAACTATCTATGCCTTGAGGTTTTTCTTTCCGGATTCGCCAAGTTGTTGGATGCGGTTGGACGCAACGCTTTGGCAAATGTCCGGCTCATGCGTTTTGATGCGGTCGAAGTGCTCAGGAACATGATTCTTGACGGTTCCGTCGCCGGTTTTCATATCTTTTTCCCGGATCCCTGGCCGAAAAAGCGACAGCAGAAACGCAGGCTCATCCAGCCTGATTTCGCCCGCTTGCTTGCACAAAAGCTGGCTGAAGGCGGCTATATCTACTGCGTGACCGACTGGGAGGAGTATGCCTACCAGATGCTTGACGTATTCGCCGACACCCCCGGTCTGGTTAATCCATTCGGGGGATTCTGTCCTCCTGTAACCTGGCGTGATACCACCAAATTTGAGCAGAAAGGCCTTGCGAAGGCACATCCGATCAATGAAGTATGGGTGGAGAAGCGCTGAAAGGAGGGAAGGGAGCCTGCCGCCGCAAGCTCCCTTCCAAGGTTCTACAAATTCACTCTCAAGCAATAAGACATGCTTGTGTTGAATGATCGACCAAATCCTACTGCTCCTGCTCTTCCTTCAGCGTTTCCTTGTAGGCTTTGATCACTTCGTCGGCCAATTTGCCGCTCAACGGCTCATAATGGTCGAACTCCATCTCGAAACTTCCTGTTCCACTGGTCATCGACTTCAAATCAATGGCATAGTTGAGCAGTTCGGATTGGGGTACCAAGGCTTTCACCAACTGCAGGTGTCCCATATCCTCCTGGCCGAGAACCCTTCCCCGTTTTCCCGATAGGTCGGAAAGGATGTCGCCAAGATAATCGTTCTCTATATATACACTAAGAAGCATGATCGGTTCAAGTAGCACGGTCCCTGCTTTTTCCAGGGCAAGTTTCATGGCTCCCTTTGCAGCAAGCTTGAAGGCCATTTCACTGGAATCGACGGGATGCTCCTTGCCATCGATGAGGGTGACACCGATGTCCATCATCGGATATCCGGCCAAGAAGCCTTCCTCCATCTGCTCATGCAACCCTTTTTCGATACCGGGGATATACCCCTTGCTGACCGAACCGCCTTTGATAGCATTGGTGAACGAATAATATTCTCCCCGTTCCAGTGGTTCCAGTTCGATGAGCACACGGGCGTATTGGCCGTGTCCACCGCTCTGCTTTTTGTGGGAGTATTCGGCTATGCCGCTTTTCTTGCTGATGGTCTCCCGATAAGCGACACGGGGAAGCTTGGTGTTGATATGCACCTTTTGCTTGTCCTTCACCTTATCCAGGATCATATTCAGATGCAGTTCGCCCATTCCGGCCACTACATTTTCCTTCGTTTCTTCATTGTACTTGATTTGGAAGGTCAAATCCTCCTCGGTGACCTTGTGCAACGCCTCATTCATCTTGACTTCACTCTTCTTGTCATCGGTGGAAATGGCGAGGCTGTAGATCGGGTGGGGGAACGCAAGCGGTTTGAACTTGAGTTTCTGGTCGCTTCCTTCGACCAAGGTGGAATTGGTGAAGGCGATATTGCTCTTGGCCAACACCCCGATGTCACCGGCACTCAGGCTATCGGTCTCGACAAGCTTCTTGCCGACCATCCGGTAGACCTTTCCCGGTCGTTCCTTCTTGGCAACGTCCGGGTTGTACAGTTCCGTATCCCCCTTTATGGTTCCTCTGAGCACCTTGATGAAACTCAGTTTCCCGCTGAATTGGTCGATGGTGGTTTTGAACACCACAGCGGCTGCAGCGCCTTCGCCCGTAATGGTGAACTCCTTGTCCGAACCATCGCCTGCCTTCGCCCAATCCAGTTTGCCGATTGGTTTGGGGAAGTTGTTGCGGATGAAGTTGAGCAGACTGACGATGCCGCTTCCTTGTACGGCTGCCCCACAAAAAACAGGGACGACACGGTTTTGGTCCATGCCTTCACGAAGACCCCGTCGGATTTCATCGCTCTCCAATGTCCCGGCCTCGAAATATTTCTCGATCAGGTCATCAGCACCTTCAGCTGCATTTTCGATCAAAGCATTGCGGTATTCTTCTTCAAAAGCAACCATATCCGAAGGGATGTCGGTAACCGTTTCCTTCCCTCCATTTCCGGATAGGTAGGCCTTGTTTTCAATCAGATTGATGACTCCCTTGAAATCCTTCCCACTTCCCATGGGAATGACCACTGGGACGAAAGTGACCTTGAAGGTCTCTTTCAGGTTTTCCAAGACTTTGGTATAATCAGCACGGTCACGATCCATCTTGTTGATGAAAACGGCCCGTGGTTTGTTTCGTTCGTCAAGATGACGCCAGAGCTTGATCGTTTCGATCTGTGCTCCATCGCGTCCATCGACTACCATGAGGGCTGATTCGCAGGAGCGAAATCCGCAAATGGTCTCACCGATAAACCCTGCGGTTCCCGGAGTGTCGATGATATTCACCGTCTTGCCTTCCCAAGGAAGGGAAGCGAGGGAGGCATGGATGGAAATCTTGTGTGCGATTTCCTCCTCGGTATAGTCGCTCGTAGTCTTTCCACTCTCAATAGTCTCTGCCCGGGAAATCACATTGGAAGCGAACAACAACTGTTCAACCAGTGTGGTTTTCCCGGTTTCGTTGTGGCCGATGATGGCAACATTCCTCAAGTCAGTGCTGACAACGCTCATATTTCCTCCTTCGATCACCGTTACGTTTGGTCATGTGGTGATCCAGAACGCATGCATGTATCGTACGCCCCAGAATGTTATATGTCAAAAGAATTCTTCGCAGACAAGAAAAAGGCAGACGCCATACAAACGGCATCTGCCTATAATAGGAAGAGATAATTCGGTGAAGCGTCGCTAGCGCGTAAGACTGACGTTCACATCAATGATATGACCGATATCCTGCTTCAACTTGTAGGCGAATTGGTCCATCACGGTCACATCGTTGGGAAGTTTGTCGCCGTCTTCACAAAAAAAGGTCCAGCAGGGGACATCCAATGCAGCACTGATTTTTTCGATGGTAGCAAAGGAAGGTGCCTTCCGCGAGGTCTCGATTTCGGTGACGAACGAAGTGGAAACCCCAATCTTTTCAGCAAGCTGGGCTTGAGTCAGGGAAAGCTTGCGTCTACGCTCCTTGAGATTTCTCGCGAAAATGTCCTGCAAATTGTAAGTTCTAGCCATGTTGTACTCCTCTTTAGATATTGCAATGCCATAGACTCAGATCGTGAAGAATGGGCATGTCCTCCATTAGTCTAGTTTATCCATACACTTCAATACATATTAGGCATGGAAATGTAGATTTCGCAAGGTTTAAGGGCGTTGAAATTAATAATTTCAATACTATCAGCGCATTTTTTGCTCGTAATGGTCAAATTCCATGGAAAATGTTCCCCTCCCTTGGGTTGCTGAACGGAGAGCCGTCGAGTATCCGAACAATTGCGCCAATGGTGCCTGGGCATGGATTTGCTCGCTGGTGGGGCGACTTTCGATGCTATGTACCAATCCTTGTCGGCTGGTGATGGAAGAGATCGCTTCTCCGACATATTGAGAAGGAACGATGACCGTCAGTTTCATCACCGGTTCCATCAATACAGGGTTGGCAAGCCGGGCTACTTTGTCAAAGCAGGTGGCAGCGCAGGCTTCGAAGGCAAAGGTGGATGCGGTCAGTTCCTGAAAGGTGATGCTGGTCACTTCCACTTCAACATCGCAGACTTCATAGCCAAACTGGATGCCGCCTTTGAGGGCATTGGTGATACCCTGTTCGATTGCCTCATAATATTCGTCAGCCATGCCACGGACCTTTGCACTGCAGATATAGTGGTTGCCGCTACCGCTGGGACGCGGTTTGACGGTAATGCCGAGCCCTGCTGCATGTTCCTTGCCCGCCAGCATTTTGGAGAAGCTTTCGCTTCCGCTCGCACTCTGGGTAACCGATTCCCGATAGGTGACCTGCGGTTTGCCGACCCTTGCCTGGATCTTCATTTCCTTGGTCAGTCGGGTGACCAAAACGTCAAGATGCAGTTCGCCCATCCCGCTGATCACCAACTGACCGGTTTCCTCATCGTCCTTGTAGGTGAAGGTGGGGTCTTCCTGGGCCAATACCGACAGTGCGCCGCGCAATTTATCCCCATCGCTGAGGGTGTTGGGTTCGATGGCAATCGAAATGACCGGAATGGGAAAGTGCATCTGCTCTAGGAGAACCTGTGCGCCTTCGCTTCCCACCGTATCGCCGGTCCGGCCTTCCTTAAAGCCGATGATCACCCCGATATCGCCGGCTTCCAGTTCGCTGATCTCTTCCTGGCGGTTTGCATGCATCCTGATGATGCGGTTCACCCGCTCCCGTTTCTTCTTGGAAATGTTCATCAAGGAAGTTCCCTTGCGGATCGTCCCATTGTATACCCGCACGAAATTCATGGGGCCTGCTTCTCGGTCGACCTGGATCTTGAAGATCAAAGCCAACGGCGGCTTATCCTTGGAATAGGGGACTTCGACCTGTTTTTCCGTCTTCACATGCATGCCGATGATCGGGGGTACTTCGCTCGGTGAAGGCAGATAGTCGACGATACCATCCAAGAGTGACTGCACCCCGATGTCCTTCAAGGAAGAACCGACGAAAATGGGCAAAGCCAACCTCTCGATGGTAGCCTTCTTCAAGGTTTTCTTGATCAAGTCGATGCCGATCGGTTCTCCGTCGAAGTATAATTCGGTGATTTCATCACTGAATGAGGATACACTGTCGATCAGACGATCATACCACAGTTCAGTGGTCGCTTGCATCTCCTCCGGGATTTCCTGTTCGACCACCGTCTTTCCCTGATCCTCAGCTGCGAATACCAGATACTTTTTGGTCAACAGGTTGATGATCCCGCTGAATTGGGATTCCGAACCGACCGGTAGGAAAAGCGGAATGGGATTAGCCCCGAGTTTTACCTTCAATTCGTTGACCGCTTCCTCAAAATTGGCTCCGAGGCGGTCCATTTTGTTGATGAACGCGATGCGCGGCACTTTGTAGGTGTCAGCCTGCCTCCAGACTGTCTCGGTCTGCGGTTCGACGCCGCCCACGGCACAGACAACCATCACCGCACCATCGAGTACGCGCAAGGACCGTTCCACCTCAGCGGTGAAATCCACATGGCCCGGAGTATCGATGATGTTGATTTGATGCTCTTTCCAGTAACAGGTGGTTGCAGCACTTGCGATGGTGATCCCCCGATCCTGTTCCTGCTCAAGGAAGTCCATCGTGGCTTCGCCATTGTCAACCTCACCGATACGATGGTTTTCCCCAGTGTAAAAAAGGATTCGTTCGGTCGTAGTGGTTTTCCCTGCATCGATATGTGCCATAATGCCGATATTTCGTGTCATCTGTTCGTTCATGCTCTCAATCCTTCAACCAATCTGTGCAACGATAGCATACATGCATCGGATAATCAACGAGCTGGACGGAAGAGCAAAAGCCGCAGGGAGTTCAAAACGGCAAGAATCGTGACTCCGGTATCGGCGAGCACCGCGATCCACATCGAGGCTAATCCGAGTGCCCCAAGAGCTAAGGCCAGTACTTTGATCGTCAGGGCAAAGGTGATATTCTGCCGAACGATCTTCGCGGTTCGTTTGCTGATATGCAGCAGGTTCGCCACTTCATTCAGATCGTCACGCATCACTACGATGTCTGCGCTTTCCATGGCCGCATCGCTCGCCTTGCTTCCCATCGAAATGCCCACCTTGCTGGCAGCCAGGCTGGGTGCGTCATTCATCCCGTCGCCGATGTAGGCAAGGTTTGGGTGTTGTTTGGAGAGACCAATCAGTGCAGCCTGTTTCTCATGGGGCAGCAAAGACGCCTGGTAGGAATCCAGACCAAGATTTCTGCTGATGCGCGCCGCGTTCGCCTCGGTATCCCCACTTATCATCACCATATGCTTGATACCCATATCCCGCATCCGCTTTAGCGCATTGCCAGCTTCAGGTCGCTCGTTGTCCTCAAGGATGAAGGATGCCTGGTGGATTCCATTCACGGCGAGGAGAATGGTCGCCTCATTGCCCGGTTTCTGGAGTATTGGGATTCCCAATTCGTTGAACAACGTAGCATTTCCTGCGGCAACAGCTTTTCCGTCGACATCGCCAACCAATCCTTTCCCGGCACGTTCCTCAACCAAGGAGACGGCAAACGGCGTTTCGATGCCGTTGAATGCCTTGGCCAGCGGATGGTTGCTCTGCCGTTCCAGACTCGCAGCCAATTGAGTCAGGTAGGATTCATCCAGCGTACTGGAAGGAAGTCGCAACACCTTTGCCAACGTGAACGTTCCTGTGGTGAGGGTCCCTGTCTTATCAAACACAAAGGTGTCCGCTTTTTGCAATGCCTCCAGATAATTCCCGCCCTTGATGAGGATCCCGCGGGAAGCACTTTTGCCGATTCCTGCAAAATAGGACAGCGGGACGCTGATGACCAGGGCGCAGGGACAACTGATGACCAAAAATACCAAGGCTCGATAGATCCATGTCCCCCAATCGCCGAGAATCAAGGAAGGTATGATCGCCAAGGCCAGACCCAAGCCGACCACGACAGGGGTGTAGTATCGGGCGAAGGTGGTGATGAACCGTTCGGTTGGAGCCTTTTGCGAGGCGGACTCCTCAACCAGCTTGAGGATTTTTGCCGCAGTACTCTGCTCGTACGGTTTGCTAACCTCGATATCAAGCGGCCCACTGAGGTTTACACTGGCGCTGAGTACCGCTTCACCCTCTTGGACCAGACGTGGCGCCGATTCTCCGGTAAGGCTTTGCATATCAAGATTTGCACTGCCTTTGACAACCTTGCCGTCCAAGGGGATTTTCTCACCCGCCAGGACCCGGATGATCGATCCCACTGCAACCGATTGGGATGCGACCAACTCGGTCTTGTTTTCCTTGACCATACGCGCTTGGTCAACCTTCATATCGAGTGTCTCAAGGATGGAACGACGGCTCTTGTTTACTGCCGCATTCTGGAAGAATTCCCCGATCAGGTAAAACAGCATGACTGCCGAAGCCTCGGCGAGGTCCCCCAACGCCACAGCGCCCAATGTCGCAACAGTCATCAAAAAGTATTCATCAAACAGCTTGCCGTGCAGGATATTGCGGCCTGCTTTGAGCAACACATCGTATCCTGCGATGAGGTAGCTGGCCAGCGAAAGCCAGGGAAAATCAAAAACCATGGCCGACGCGAAGGCGGCCAGGGATACGAGGATACGGATGAATCGTGGTTGGAGAACCAGCGGAACCTGTTTGTCCAGGTTTTGTTGCGCAACCTGTAAGGACGGTTCGACGGCCTTCGCCGTTTGTATCAAGTCAGCATAGAATTCCGGACTTTCCTGCTTTTGTGTTCGGATATGGATCTTTTTTGTGGCGAAGTCAACTCTGACCGAGGAAACGCGGCTGTTTTCTGCAAGTTTCTGCTCAATGGTATTTGCACAGACCGGACAGTCGACTCCCTTGAAGGACCAGATTTGTTCCAAGGTCCCACTTTCCGGTGACAAGGTAAGTTCGGGCTCCGCTTGCTTCGCTGTTTGTTCCAGAAGATCCCAGAAATGAGTATCCTTTGGTGCATCGGTATGTACGGTCAGGCGTTTGGTAACCAGATTGATGGATGCCTTCTGCACCCCTTGCTGTTTCTGCAGAGCTTGTTCCACATTCGCTGCACAAGAAGCACAGTCCAGGTTGTCAACGCACCAACTCTTTGTATGGTCCATAGGATCCTCCTAATAAATCAATATATGATTGTATATTCATATATTAAAATATAGGATTTCCTTTGTCAATCGCTTTTGAAAAATTACACTTCCCAGGTTGCTTCTATGACTTGTGCCTTGATCTGTCGTTCATAAATGCCGGATTGTCCGGAAACCAAATAGGAGATGGCGCACACGATGAACAATGGGGTGGGGTTGCAGTATCCGTAGAGCTCGAGCCCAAGGACGAAGCAAGCCAACGGGAGCTTGGTGGCGCCGCTGAGCATGCCGATGGCACCGAGCATGGAAAGAGCGGATACCGGAAGCATCGTCAGCGGAGCGAGCAACAGGGCTGTGCATGAACCGATGACCATGATGGGGATGACTTCTCCCCCGGCAAATCCGGCTCCGATCGTCAATGCAGTGAGCAGCAGTTTTAACATGGGTGCAAACCGGCTTATTTGCCCGCTTTCTGCATCAAGCAACAACTCGATGGAAAGACCGTTGTAGGGAAATCCCCCTTCAAATTCGTTGATGAGAAGAGACACACCGAGCAACAGGCTCCCAGAAACACCCGCCTTCACATAGGGGTTGGTCGTCAGAGTGGCGAGCCCTTGCTTGGTCAGGTGGATGATGTAACAGAAGAACCGACTTGCAGTTCCAAACAGGATGCCCAACACCACCAGGACCAACAATGTATTGAGGTCGAGCGGAAAAGCAACCGGACGGCTGGGGGCGAAGGTACGGATTCCCATAGCCTGGCTTACTTGGTTCGCCGTAAAGGAGGCGATGATGCAGGGCAGCAAGGCATCGGTCCTGTTGACCCTCGGGTTGGAAAACTGCATACCGAACAACGTGCCGGCGATCGGAGCGTTGAACAGGGCGCCGAAAGCCGCTCCTGCCCCGCTGATCAGATAAATGCCTGTTTGTTTGATCGGTTCCTTATACCCGAACACCTTGCTTTCCAGTCTGCCCAGATAACTGCCGATCGATGCACCGATTTGAACCCCGACACCCTCTTTCCCTCCTGATGCTCCGACCAAATGGGTGATGAAGGTGTTGGCAAGCAACAGAGGTGCCATTTTAGTGGAAATGTGTTGGGAATGCTGGATTCGATCCTGTTCATACCGGATGGTGGTGGGGTGGGCGATATCCAGGATACCCTGATTGATCAAATCGATTACCTGATTCCCTCCCTCCTTGAGGTAGGGCCCCAACTTCTGGTAGCCAAAAGCTGTCAAAAGCGCTCCCAAGGGGATAGCGTACAAAAGGATCGGGTGAAGTGTTCTGATCGAACTGGCTACACGTACCAGGTTCGAAAGCAAAACGATTGCAGGACCTACGGCAAGACCAAGAATCATTGAGCGTACCGTCCAGATTGCCATCGGATGATCGGTACGTTGTACCATGTTGTGCATACGCCCAAGTATATGTTTTTCACCTTTTTATGAAAACCGCCTATACCCCATTCACCCGGGTTTTCCTTGACAACTTTGGAGGCTTGGCCCACACTGCTGTAGGTACATTCGAGGAGGAACTTGCATGCTTGAAGCGTTGAAGGAAGAAGTCTACCAAGCAAATATGCTTTTGGAAACCTACCGCCTGATTACCTTTACCTGGGGAAATGTAGGTGCAGTCGATGCCAATCGGGAATTGATGGTCATCAAGCCGTCTGGAGTTCCGTATGCCGAGCTGACGCCGGATTCCATGGTGGTCGTCGAACTCTCCACCGGCAGACGGGTGGAAGGTTCTTTCAACCCATCTTCCGACACCCCGACCCATCGGTATCTGTTCAATCATATGGAACATGTCAATGCGGTGGTGCACACCCACAGCCGGTGGGCCACCATCTTCGCCCAAGCCGGAAGGGGTATTCCTGCATTGGGGACGACTCATGCCGATTACTTCTACGGCGAGATTCCCTGCACTCGTGCGATGACCAAGGCGGAAGTACTCCAGGAGTATGAGGAAGAGACGGGGAAGGTAATCGTCGAATGTTTCTCTACGAAGGATCCTCTTGCCGTTCCCGCAGTTCTGGTCAACAGTCACGGTCCGTTCTGCTGGGCGAAGACGGCGCACAAAGCAGTGGAAAACGCAGTGGTTTTGGAAGAGGTGGCTATGATGGCCTACCATACAGTACTGCTGGGATCAAGTGATCATACGGTGATGGATCAGCATCTGCTGGACAAACATTATTTGCGCAAGCACGGCAAGGATGCCTATTACGGCCAGCATTGAAAAGGAGTCGAGGATGGAAAACATCGCGCAGGTTCGATTGGGATTGATTGCGGTAAGCAGAAGTTGTTTCCCCGCTTCCCTTTCCGAAAAACGTCGCAAGGCGGTTGAAAAGGCGTATTCGGGAACATTGTATGCCTGTCCGGTCATCGTGGAAACTGAACTGGACATGCAGCGTGCGATACAGGATGTGAAGGATCAGGGTGTCAACGCCTTGGTGGTGTTGCTGGGCAATTTTGGTCCGGAAACCGCAGAAACACTCTTGGTCAAACAATTCGGAGGCCCGGCCATGGTGGTCGCCTCTGCTGAGGGTGACGGCGACCTGGTTGACGGCAGGGGTGATGCATTCTGCGGCCTGCTCAACTGTTCATACAATCTGTCTTTGCGCTCCATCCCCTGTTATATGCCGGAGTATCCGGTGGGCGATGCACGGGAAATTGCGGCAATGATCGATGAATTCATTCCCATCGCCCGTGCCGTCCTCTCCCTAAGGCAGCTGAAGATCATCAGCTTCGGTCCCAGACCCCAGGATTTTTTGGCGTGCAATGCTCCCATCCAAGGATTGTTTGACCTTGGAGTGGAAATTGAGGAAAACAGTGAGCTCGATCTTTTGGCTGCCTACCACGCGCACGCGGATGATCAGCGAATTCCCGCCCTCGTCAAGGAGATGTCCGAGCAAGTCGGAAGTACTGTGTATGCGGGAGTGCTCCCGCGATTGGCCCAATATGAAATCACTTTGCTCGACTGGGCAAAGGAACATGCAGGAAGCCGCTCCTTCGTTGCTTTCGCCAATAAATGCTGGCCTGCCTTCCAAACCGAGTTCAAGTTCGTGCCATGCTACGTGAACAGCCGTCTTACCGCCCGGGGAATACCGGTCAGCTGTGAAGTGGACATCTATGGTGCACTCAGTGAATACTTGGGAATCTGCGTTTCCGAGCATCCGGTGACTTTGTTGGACATCAACAACACCGTCCCCTCCACCTTGTATGAACAGTATATCCGTACCAAACGTTCCTACCGCAACGATGATCTGTTCATGGGGTTCCATTGCGGGAATACCGATTGTTCCCTCCTGAAAAATCCCCATATGGGATACCAGTTGATCATGAAGCGAGATTTGGAACCCGATCCAGCAGAGCCGGACATCACCCGGGGTACGATGGAGGGAGACTTGGTTGCGGGCCCGATTACGATGTTCCGTCTGCAATCCACATCCAGGGGGGAGCTCAAGGCCTATGTGGCGGAAGGGGAGGTGCTGGATGTTCCTACCCATAGCTTTGGAAGCATCGGGGTGATCGGTGTCGAGGAAATGGCCCGGTTCTACCGATATGTCCTGTTGGCCAAGGCCTATCCCCATCATACCGCCGTAGCGTTTCGTCATGTCGGAAAAGCATTGTTTTCCCTATTCTCTTATCTCGGTATCGAAGACATCAGCTATAATCAGAAAGCATCCCAAATCTATGCCAACGAGAATCCGTTCAAGCATTGATGCCAGATAGTCGGGGCCCCCAAAAGGGGGCCCGCTTGTTCTTAGGTCCAGTCATCAAGCAATTGCTTGATATCACTCAAATCCTCGGCATCGCTCGGCTTGATGGGTTTGAAAACCTTTTCCTTTTGCAAGGCGTAGGTGAGTACCATCACCGCCTCCTGCCGGTCACTCATCTTGTCCAGTGTAACCGGCGAGTAGAAGGGTTTGCTCTTCCCCCCATCCTTGCCTTCGTAATATCGGTATTTTTCCAGATTGGAGGAAGCTTGGTTCCAGTCTTGCTCCATTTTCTTCAATTCCTTGCTGCGTTTCGAGGCATTCCAGTTTCTGGCATACAATTCCTCAGCCAGTTTCTTGTAATGTCCTGGTTTGAATTGGTCGGAACGCAAGGTATCCATGGCCATACGCATATAGCTTACCGCCCAGTCCTTGTTCCCGAAGGAGATGAAGCCGCCGGGAAGTTCATCGTACAAGCTCGACAATACGTACCACGTATCGGTGGAGTCGAGTGTGTTGAAGGAGTTGACGATCTGCGTCAGGTCCTCAAGCATTCCCTTGGCCTTCCCCAACGCATTGAGCGGGCCTTTTGTTTGGCCCCAACGACCGATGTTGGATGCTTTCCACTGATATCCCATCGCCATCGGGTATTTCTCAATCGATTGGAGGGCATAGGCTTCTCCCTGCTCATACATGGCGAATTTCCCGGCTTTGTCATCGTCCTTCAGATCATCACCGAGTCCCACCATGACCCGGGCAAGCCGCCAGAGCACTTGTGCTTCCTCCTCTGCTGTGGAAGCTGTCTTCAGCTGTTTCTGCAACTCGGTTTGCGTTTGGGCGAATGCATCCTGCTCATACAAGGCATCCGCTTTCTCCAAATTGATGGCACCAAAGAGCAGACTACCTGATATGAGTACTGCCAAACCAAACGATACGCGTTTTGTATTCATGAAACCTCCTCCTAGGAAAACAGTCGTTTGATCAATCTCAGTTTGCCCCTGAACGGAGCATAGCGCACTTTCATTTCAAGCCATGTTCGGCTTTCAAGGATACTTTTCGTATGGCTGAACGTCTCGAATCCTTTGTGGGCATGGTATGAGCCCATACCGCTGTTGCTCACTCCTCCGAAGGGAAGATGGGGGTTGGAGAGCTGCATGACCGTATCGTTGATGCAGCCTCCTCCGTAGATCAGCGAAGTGACCACCCGGTTCTGGTGGTCCTTGTTGTTGCTGAACAAATAGAGGGCAAGTGGATGTTCCCTTTGGGCAACGAAGGAAAACGCTTGGTCAAACGTATCATAGGTGAGTACCGGCAAAATCGGGCCGAAAATCTCGTCGGTCATCAGAGCAGAGTCGGGTTTCACGTCGGTGATGATCGTCGGGGCTATCTGCAGAGTCTTGGGTTCTATCTGTCCGCCGTACAAAAGATTCCCATCCTCAAAGAGGGAAAGCAGCCGGTTGAAGTGCTTTTGGTTGATGATGTGCGGCAAATCAGGTGAATGCAATGGATCGGATCCATACATCTTGGAGATGGCCCGCTTCAATTCCTCTACCAAAGGTTCAAAGGCTGTCTTTTCGACGAGAAGGTAATCGGGGGCTACGCAAGTCTGCCCTGCGTTCAGACATTTGCCCCAGATGATTCTTCGTGCCGCCAAGGCCAGGTTGCAATCCGCTTCCACGATGACCGGGCTTTTACCGCCGAGTTCGAGGGTGATCGGGGTCAAGGTCTGCGCTGCGCTCTGCATGACCACTTTGCCCACCGAAGGACTCCCGGTGAAAAAGATATGGTCGAACCGATAGGAGAGCAGCTGTTGGTTCATTTCGCTTCCACCTTGGAAGGTGGCTATATAGTGGCTTGGAAACAACTTGAGTAACAATTCCTCGATTGCTGCGGATGTATGCGTACTATAGCGTGAAGGTTTGACGATGACGCAGTTTCCTGCCGCCATCGCGCTGATCATCGGGGCTAGGGTCAGCTGCAACGGATAGTTCCAAGGACTCATGACCAGCACGACGCCCAACGGTTGGGCGATGGTGTACGATTTGGAAGGGAAGGAGAGTAGCGAGGAGCGAACCCGTTTCTTGGCTGTCCAACGGTCGAGATGCTTGAGGTGGTTGTCGATCTCTGCATAGACGACGCCAAGTTCGGTGGCCCATCCTTCGAAATCCGACTTCCCCAAATCTTCATACAGTGCAGCAAGCAGCTGTTTCTCGTTTGCTTCCAAGCCTTTGCGGAGTGTTCTCAGCTGTTCTTTGCGCCAGTCTACCTGCCCCGTGGTGCCGGTAGCAAAGAACGCACGCATCTCACTGATGCAGAGTTCCACCTCATGCATATACGCCCCCTCCCTTTCGGCCAGTATGCCATCGGCCTGACCGGTTGTCAAAACTTACCGGTCAGAAACCCTTGATAATTTCCTCGGTAAGATGAGTCAGGATGGCTCTGGCCAGTTTGATCGAGCTCTGTACATCCTCAAGGCTGCTCACTCCCCAATGGGTGTGTGCATAGCGAACCGGTATGCCGATTACGATGGTCGGTATCCCTTGTTCGGAAAGATGCAGGGCCGATGCATTGGTCGCTCCTCCATTGCGTACCCCGAGCTGGATGGGAATCTGGTAGGTCCGTGCCATCTCGATCGCAAATCGCTGGAACCGCGGGTTGGTGATCATCTTGGAGTCTATGAACCGGAGCATCGGGCCTTTGCCGATGATCGTTTGCTGCTGATATGCGGGCAGGAATGTGTCATCAGCAGGGCTTCCTTCAAAGCAGATCGCCACATCGGGTTTGACCGAACGTGCGGTAAGCTGTGCTCCACGGCACCCCACTTCCTCCTGACTGGAGAATCCTGCTACCAGATTTACCCCAAGCTTTTCCTCTTTGAGATCTTCCAGGACATCGAGAATCGTGGAACAACCCAGCCTGCAGTCGAAAGCCTTGCCGAAGAGCAGCCTCGTGTTCTCATTATAAATACACGTTGCCTCGGGTACGATGGGGGCTCCGACCTGTACACCCATCAGATGGGCTTCGTCGATGGTTGCCGCCCCGATGTCGATGTAGAGTGAGCTGATATCCGGAGCACTCTTTCGTTCAGCTTCACTTTGATAGTGAGGGGGTTTTGAGCCTACGATACCCGGTATCATCGTACCATTTGTGGTTTGCACCCGGACCAAATGTGAAGGGATATTGCTGGCCACCCAGCCACCGATCGGGATAAATTCCAGCATACCGTCGCCCCGTATGCATTTGACCATGAATCCGACTTCATCGGTATGGGCATCAAGCAGAACCGTGGGCTTGCCTTTTTCGTTGGCATGCATAACGAGATACAGATTGCGCAGTGAATCTTCGGTGAACGTTCCAAGATGTCGGCCTTCCTCACGGATGATGCCGACGACTTCATCCTCGAAGCCAGAAATTCCGTTTGCATCACAGATTTTTTGTATTCTTTGCAGTGTGTTCATACAAAACTCCTCATTCGGCCTCTCATTATCCACAGATTGCATTGCTTGTACACCCTCAAGCTATACGCTTGGAGCAGGTTGGAAGATTGACATGAGGCGTCTGCATATGGTATTCGGTGGAAAGGCGATGGAGTTCGCCTGCGGACTGGGCTTCAGTCCCGAACCGCCCCTCCGGCTGATGACTCCTGACAATCGTACGCACGAGGAGGGGAATATGCGCGACATCATCTTGATACTCATCGGCGGTGGATTGGGTTCCGTCAGCCGGTATGTACTTTCCACCAGTGCAACACGGATATGGGGAGATTCCTTTCCCTGGGGGACCTTGCTGGTCAATCTGGCTGGTTGCTTCGTCATCGGTTTCGTCTTCGGGCTTGCCGATCGTTCCTTGGTATCCCGAACATTCCGCATCGTGTTGATCACCGGCTTTCTGGGAGGGTTCACCACCTTCTCCTCCTTTTCCCTTGAATCGGTGCGTCTGATGATGGATAGGGAATTCGCCAGAGCCTTCATGAATCTGGGAATGAATGTGCTGTTGGGCATGCTGCTCACATTCGGCGGGCTGTACGCTGCATCGAAGCTTTGAAAGGGGGAATAGGATGATTGCCTATGCATCGATCAAAATCTATACCAATGAGACTGCGCAATATGAAGGGCAGCCGTTGTCCACTGCAATCATTGGCGTTGTGCGTTCACTCAGGTTGGCGGCAAGAACATTGGTGACTCGTTCGTTTGCGGGAAGTTATGAGAATGGGGAACTGGCAACGAACCGATTGGTGAATGCCTCGTACGATCTTCCTTTGGTTATAGAGATCGTTCTGCCACAGGCGGAGACCCAAACGATACTTGACGTTCTCAACCCGATGGTTGCGGATGGGCTGGTTACCATCGAGCCGCTGCAGCTGGTAGCTGCCCGTACTCCTTCGCGGGTTCTGCTTCCCAATTGGCTGGTCAAGGATGTCATGACAATGCATCCGAAGACTGGGGAAATCGGGATGCCGTTGGCTGATGCCGTCAAACTTTTACAGGATACTGCTTTGAAATGCCTTCCTGTGGTTTCCCCGCAGAATATACCGGTAGGAATTGTAACTCAACAGGATCTGATCAAGCGGGCTGGAATGCCGATCCGTCTTTCCCTGCTGAAGGATCTCAGCCGTGTTGAACAGGTTGCATGGGCGTCACACGTGGCAACGCTTGGATTGCAGGATGTCATGACCAGGTCTCCGATCACCGTCGACCGGGACGCAACGCTCGACTTTGCAATCAAGCTGATGGTGCAGCATGATCTGAAACGACTTCTGGTGACCGGCAGTGATGGCGAACTTGTCGGCATGCTTTCCCGAATTGATGTATTCAAGGTGCTTTCTCCTGCCTTCATGGTGAAGCGTGCTGATCAAGATGTCGACTTGTCCAAAGGTGGTGTGATGCAGCAAGTGAGCGAACTGCAACAGCGCGACCGACTCTCTGTTTCGGAAGATGAGTGCATCGAAACAGCCATCGAGTTATTGGCGAACGAAGAGGTTCAGCGTGCAGCCGTGGTGGATGAACAGCTCCATTTGGTCGGGGTAATCACGGATGCACGCTTGTTGTCGGCGATAGACAGAATTGATTCGAAGGGAATCTTTTCCTTCAAGCGGAAGGAGATACCGAGGGTATCCGACATCATGATCAAGGAATTGGTCCGGGTGACGGAGGGAGATTCTCTTTCGACGGTACTGGATTTGATGATTCAAAATGGACTGAAGCGCATTCCTGTAGTGGATGCCCAAGGCAGGTTTACCGGGATGATCAGGCGGGACTCGCTCTTGTTGGCTTTGTCAAAACACCTTTGAAAACAAGGGAGCTGCAATCCGGAGGCTTGTGGGTGTGGGTACAAGGCCTGGGGATTGCAGCCCGGAAGAAGGGTACATCACAAGGATGGCAGGTAGCTGATCGGGAGATATGATGCTATCAATGATCCATCCTTTATCTTCTTTGTATACCTGACTCTAGCAGAAGTCAAGATATGTTGTTCAGTTTACAATGAACACATGTCCGGAGGAGCAGGGGCATGACCGTGGGTACAAAAAAGGGAACCTACACGAGGTAGGCTCCCTATGCTCACATCTCCTAGGGGAATTGAACCCCTGTTGACGGGATGAAAACCCGTTGTCCTAACCACTAGACGAAGGAGACATTTGGTTGCGCTTTGTAAAAAACAGAGGCAATCTGAGCCGCACAGGATTCGGACCTGTGACCCACGCCTTAAAAGGGCGTTGCTCTACCAACTGAGCTAGCGGCCCCTGCAACGTAAAGGACTATAGCAGAGAGAAAGAAAGGGTGTCAACTACTTGCCGGAAAAAATGCATCAGTGATAATGTCGGTCTTTGGGTAGTTGGTACAATATGTTTGCTTGTTTCATAATTTCTTGTGTTACCACACCTTCTTGTGAGAATGCCGCAATAACCTTCGCGAGTTTGCAACAGAGTATGGCCCGCCTGAGACTTGTGTGGGTTTCTGTGACGGTGCGTCGGTACAGCGCGAGCAAGCGCTTGGGCTCCTCATCGGTCCACGTCCGCTGCAATGAGCGGACCGATGCAATCCGATCGATACCGAGCGGCTCGCTGGCAAGTGTGCTGATCAGTAGATTTTCCGGTTCCAAGGCGATGGCAATGGCGAAACGATCGAGCAGGGGCGAGCCGAGGGTGGACCAGAACCGGTCGATTTGTTGTTCGGAACATCGGCAGACTGCTTCTGTGCTTCCCAATTTCGCACACGGACATGCATTGGTTGCCGCAGCGACAAGGGTACGGACCGGATATCCCAAAACCTCTTGGGTGTCGAGCAGGCGGGCAAGATAGGTACGGCTTCCCGGTCGTTGCGATGAAAGCTCGTCCACGAGCAAGGCGCCTCCGTGCGCACGTGCCATCCAAGGGGGAGTGCCCTGTTCGAAATCCTTGGGTCTTTGCATCGGATCCATGCGCAATGCGCACGCGCTTTTACTATGTTTTCCCAGAATTCCTTGCAACTGTTCCGCCTCGATTCCGACCGGAGGAGGCAACAGCTCTTCAATACGACCAAGCAGCAACGATTTTCCCGAGCCGGGCGGACCATAGAATAAGATGGGAAGGTTTCCTGCAACCGCATACACCAAAGCCTGTTTCGCCCGGTGTAAGCCGATGATCCCACGAAAGGGATCATTTGGCGTTTCCGGTGAAGCTTCTTTCCGGTATGGGTCCGGCTTGCCTTGGTGTTCCCATGCAAACCGGCACAACCTTGAGAGTGCCTGCTGGATCGTGGTGCAGTAGCTGAGTTGTGCGGAAACGGAGGATTCTGTGGCAAAATTCCCCAGGATGAGTGACAGACGATGTTGTTTGCATAAGGAAGCAAAGGCGTAGGTCGAGGTGCAGGGAAGCAGGGAGCCTTCGAGGGAAAGAGTCCCGGCCACCAAAACCGCATGATCGCAGAGAGTGAGGATCCCTTTCTCCGACGAAAGCAGAAGGAGCAGGAGTCCTGCGACCACCTGCTGTACCGAAGCCCATGCCGGAATCTGTACCAGCATAGGAGGAAGTATTGGCAGGTGCAGGCGAAGCAGTTTCTTGAGTATTGTCTGCTTTGCCGGCGAAAGTCCGAGGATGGTGAAGGGTTTCTTGCTGGGAACCGCCTCGATGGGGATCAATCGTACGGAAAATCCTTCTTGTTGGTATCCATAGATATGCATACCCTCCTAGGAACGCTTCTGATTGTACTGCTTCAGCATTCGCTCCAAGTTTCGGTACTGCAGACGGTAGGCGACCACCAGCAGCAGCGAAGCGCTTATCCATGCCGTGGGACTTGAGAGACAAATGCCTACATACCCCCAGACCGAGGGAAGGGTGAAGGCGACCAAGGACCTGAACACCAGCTCCTGGATGGAGGAGAGCATGGGGATCGCTCCCGATCCAAGACCTTGGCTGGTGTTGCGGAACACAAAGATCAGACCCAAGGGAAAGAAGAAGTACGATACGATGCCCAGATATTGGATGGTCTGGGCGATGACCAGTTGTTCCTGTTCGTCGATGAACAGGGTTGCCATCCGGCGGGCGAACACAAAGACCAGCAGAAAGCCGAGCAAACTGAAACCCAAGGCCAGGAGCACGGCAGCTCGTATTCCTTGTTTGACCCGTTCCAGTTTTCCTGCACCCAGGTTTTGTGCACTGTAGGTTGCCATGGCGAGTCCCAGGGTTACCAATGGCTGGGTTACCAATTGTTCGATCTTGGTACCTACCGAATACGCTGCGACGCTGTCGCTTCCTAGGCCGTTGATAACCGCTTGGACGACCATGACCCCGATCGCACAGACGGAGAATTGCAGGGCGCTGGGGAGGCCGATACGCAGCAACCTGCCGATCATCGGCCAATCGGACGTCCAGTCCGATTTACTCAGATGCAGGATGGGATATCGTTTGTAGATGTACCACAAGCACAGCAGGGCAGAGATTGCCTGGCTGATCACCGTCGCCAAGGCAACGCCGATGACCCCGAGTTGGAGTTGGATGACGGCCATCAAATCACCGGCAATGTTCAAAATCGAGGCAATGAACAAAAAATAGAGAGGGGAACGGCTGTCGCCGAGGGCACGCAGGATGGATGAGAGCAGATTATAATAGATAGTGGCCACGATTCCTGCATAGATGATCAAAAGGTAGTGCTTGGCATCCTTGAGTATGTCGCGGGGGGTATGCATCAACCTAAGCAGAGGCTCAGCCGATACCATGGCGAGGGTGGATACCGCCAAAGAGAGGAAAAACGCCACCAGAATGCTCATTGCCACCGCTTTACGCATGCTGTTCGGATCTTTTGCCCCAAATTTCTGGCTGATGATGACCGAAAAGCCTGCAGTGAGCCCTACCACGAATCCCAGCACCAGAAATGTCATCGCCCCGGTGGCACCTACGGCAGCAAGGGCCTGTACTCCCACAAACCTTCCTACGACGAAGGTATCAACCATCGAATAGAATTGTTGGAATAGATTGCCGCCGAGAATCGGCAACATAAAGAAAAAAATCAGACGGCCGGGTTTGCCCTGACTCATATCCAGTTCCATGGTCACTCTCCTCGTCAAGGCATCCTATCGCGCTTGCTTTGGTTGGACAAGTAAGGAGGAGGCAACGGGTTTTTAAGAAAGTAGGTAAATTTCAGAGAATTTTTGCGATACCTACTGGACAGTGAGGGGGAAAGGGCGTATAGTCACGTCTTGTTCGGCCTTGGGAACAGGCGGTGGAGAACGTGAGGGAAAAGCCCTGGGGGGCTTGACCGGGACGGGGGAAATCGGGTATGTTG